>JAFRZQ010000356.1 GCA_017442465.1 Anaerotignum sp.
AAAGCAGAAAAAGCTGTTTATGCACTCTGTTCAGAACAGAAAGCGCCCCGCTTCCTGCAGAATGCAAACCGCATTCATCATATCTTTAATGATTTCATCGTTGGCAAGGCCATCGATTCCCTGATCATCGGTATTCTGGCTTTTATTGGCCTGACCATCATGAAAGCCCCCTTCCCGCTGATCCTTGCACTGATCATTGGTGTCACAAATATGATCCCTTATTTCGGTCCCTTTATCGGTGCCATTCCAGCCCTTCTGATCACCGTTCTGATCAGCCCCAGACTGGTCATCCTCGTTGGTATCTTCATCCTGGTGCTGCAGCAGTTTGACGGCAATATCCTGGGCCCCAAGATCCTGGGGAATTCTGTGGATCTGAGCCCTCTTTGGATCATTCTTGCTGTTATGGTCGGCGGTGCAGTTATGGGCCCTATCGGGATGTTTATCGGGGTTCCCATTTTTGCTACGCTCAAGGTGTTCGGCGGCGAATTTATCGACCAGCTGTACTGGAAGAAATATTCCTCCGAAAACTCGCTTTCTCTGAAGAAAAAGAGTGACGAATCAAACTGACAAACGAAAAAAATCGGCTTTCGTCTCCCAGACCAAGCCGATTTTCTTATATTTCCTGAAAGGGAGGTTTTTATGACTGAAACCAAAAAAACCAATCGCTTTGCCCTGCTGTTTTTCCTCTACTTTATGGGTGCTTCCGTGGCCCTTGCCATGGTACCCCCGCTCCGGAATCTTTCCGACAGCAGTTATATGCTTCTGGCACAGCTGATCTGCTTCCTTCCCCCCATCGTTTTCTATTTTTTCCATACAGGAAAAGATTTCCGAAAAACCCTGCGTCTGAATCCATTGGACTGGAAAAATACTCTCATTATTATTTTCTTTGCAGTTTCCATTCAGCCGGTCATGAGTCTGCTTTCCTACCTGATGAGTCTCTTCTTCCCGAACCCTGTGGAACAGTCTGTCAGCGGCATCCAGCAATCCGGCCTGATCCTTTCTCTGCTTTCCGTCGCAGTGATCCCGGCACTTTTGGAAGAAGCATTTTCCCGCGGCATCCTTCTGAGCGGTTATCAGTTCCTGGGCAAATGGAAAGCTGCCTTCGCCAGCGCGCTGCTCTTCGGGCTTCTGCACATGAACCCCCAGCAGCTGCCCTATGCCTTTTTTGTCGGCTTTATTTTCTGCTTTCTGGTAGAACGCACAGATTCCCTCTTTGCCAGCATCCTGCCCCATCTGATCATCAACGGCACTACCGTTGTCAGCATCTTTACAGAGGGTGCAGGCACAGGCCCTGTGGAACTGGAACAGTCGGTCATTCTGGTCACATTACTTCTGATGGCACTGCTGTCTCTTCCCTGGCTGGCAGTCCTGCTGTATCTGTTCCTGAAGATCAACCCTCCCAGAACAGAACTGCAGCTGATGGATGAGACGGGAAATGTATATCAGGAACGTTTCATTACTCCCGCTATCATTGTTATTTTCGTAATATATGCAGTCTTCGGCCTGCTCCCCTATTTATCAACGTAAACAAAAAGAGCCTGTCGTTTCATAACGATAGGCTCTCTTTTCATTCTTCGATATATCTGAAACGGGGCACTGTCTTCCCTTCCACTTGCACCATTTCCAAAAACATATCCAACGGGCGCACCCACACGCCTTCTTCACCGTACTGCTGCTGATAGACCACCATTTCCTCCAGGGTTTCGGAATGCTTTGCGATGGCCAGCACCCGATAGGGCTTCCCTTTATAATGTTCATATTTTCCGCCGATGACAACGCTCATTTTCTGACCTCCAATCCCTTTGGTACAATAAAACGGAAGGCACCTTTTACCATTTCCGCCTTCAGGTATGTAAACTGACGGATCTCTCCATCAATACTGATATTCGTTGGTTCCGCCACTGCCAGTTCCAGTTTTTCATATTTTTCATACAGCACTTTTTCTTTCCCCAGTTTCGTATCCAGATAAGTACCGGTTTTATATTTCGGCAAAATACCGATGAATCTTCCTCTGGGAAGCATCTGCACGATCCCCACATCCATCAGACCGTCATTCAATGCAGCCTTCGGCGAAGAACAGAATCCGCCGCCGCAGAAACTGCCGTTGGCAAGGGTACAGAGCAGGAATTTCCCTGTCATGGTCGTACCGTCCGCCCAGCGGAAAGACATTCTTTTCCCCATAGGCTTGGCAAATTCCGAAAGGATCCCCATCAGATAAGCCGCAGGGCCGCTGATAAAGGGCTTTTTCTTCCATTCCGATGCTTTGGCTGCTACTTCGCAGTCAAAACCGATATTGGCCATATTCACCACATATCTGCCATTGATATCTATTACATCGCAGGACATGGATCTCCCTTCCACCTGAGAGAGGATGTCCATAAAATCGCCTTTCCTGCCGAAATTACGCACGAAGTCATTGCCTGTACCTACAGGGATGACACCCAGTTCTGCTTCCGGGAACTCTTTTGCACCATTGACCGCTTCATGGAAGCTGCCGTCCCCGCCGCAGACATAAAAACGTACCTTTCTGCCCGTTTCACAGGTTTCTCTGACAAAGCGTTCTGCATCGCCCGCAGCCTTTGTGGTATAAATGCTATATTTGTATGTTGTGCCTTCCAACGCCAGCTGGATGGCAGGGATCAACTTTGCGGCTTTGCCCTGTCCGGCGGAAGGGTTGATGATAAAAATATGTTCCATGGCATTCTCCCCGAGTCGTTTCCTAAACTGCCTACAGGATACCACATTTTTCGACAAAGAAAAAGCCCCTCTGCACTGAAGGGCTTTGCATGCTTGTGAGGCATGTTATTGTTCCATTTGTTTTCCCAGAAAGCCCGCTGCTGTCTGGGCCAGTTTGCCTTCCACTTCCCCCATTTTCTGATCCTTGGAAAGGAACACGATAGCACCCATAGCATCCCCTTCCGCAATAATGGGCATGATCAGCTGATGATTATAATGCTCCCCATTGTCCTCTGCCAAAACAGGCACAAAATTGGAATCATTTCGTTCTGCGATCAAAGCTGTTCGTTTATTGATGCAGTTTTCCATTTCCGGGCTGATGTGTTTTTCAAAAAATTCCTTCTTGCCCCCGCCGGAAACGGCAATGATCTGATCCTTATCTACGATGCAGGTGATATGGCCTGCCGTCTGGGCAAGGGATTCCGCATATTCCTTGGCAAATGCCCCCAGTTCCCCGATGGGAGAATATTTTTTCAGGATAATTTCTCCTTCTCTATCGGTAAATATTTCCAGCGGATCTCCTTCACGGATGCGGAGCGTTCTTCGGATCTCCTTCGGGATCACCACGCGCCCCAGATCATCGATTCTTCGTACGATTCCTGTTGCTTTCATCTATATTCCTCCTGCCATTGTGTCTTTTGCTGTGAAAGTAGTATTCGCAGGAAAAATTGAAATATACGCCATACCTGCCATGGGACAAACTGGCAAAAAAGAACCACTTCCAAACACCAGTTCCATAAAGATCTATACCTAAAAATCCGAGAAATCAATATTTCTCGGATTTAAATATTTAGTTGTATAATAACAGA
>JAFRZQ010000357.1 GCA_017442465.1 Anaerotignum sp.
CCGAAGCGGGTCAGGTATGTGCCGATTCGCTTTGCAGCATCTCTCATTTCTGCAAAGGTGATATCCCCTTCCGGTGCAGAAAATGCAACTTTATCGGGCAGACGTTCTGCCGTTTTTTCCAGATATTCCAGTATATTTCGAATCATAATAATCTTCCTTAAATTCTTATTATTCCAAGCCATTTTTGAGTATAGCATCTGCACTTTCCTGCGTCAAGTTTGCCTAAGCAAAAAAGCCCTCTGCACGGGGATGCAGAAGGGCTTCTTCATGGTTGTATCATCATTGCTTCGTCTCTCGCATGGTCAATGATAAGACTTTGCACAATAATACCTAGGCAACGAGCTTCGCTGCGTTTTGAGAAGCGAACATACAGGCAAAGCCTGTGTGAGCGACGACTGCAGCGAAGGGTTAGTGGTTTTTCTCTGTCTTTCAGAGAAAAAGCCGACCTTGATTCATTTGTAAAAACAGTATAGCACACCAAAATGAATAAAACAATATCCCCGAAAGCGTTTTCTTACTTGCATAATTCCTACTTTTCTGATATGCTGTATGAAATATCATAAATATTCGGAAGATTTCTTCCATATGCAACAAATAGCAACAAAGAAAAGAGGTAATATCAATGTCTATCGAGAATGTGCGTGCATATCTGAAAGGTATGAACTGCCCCAAAGAACCCATCGAATTTTCTCAGTCCAGCGCAACTGTAGAACTGGCTGCAGAAGCAGCAGGTGTCATCCCCGCCCGCATCACAAAAACCCTTTGCCTGATGAGTAAAGAAGGCCCTATGGTGATCTGCGTTGCAGGGGATACAAAGATCGACAACCGCAAATTCAAAGATAAATTTGGTCTGAAAGCAAAAATGCTTTCTCCCGAAGAAACTCTGGAAGCAACAGGTCATCCCGTTGGCGGTGTTTGTCCCTTTGACCTGCCCGAAGGCACAAAAGCTTATGCTGATATCTCCATGCAGCGTTTTGAAACTGTATTCCCCGCTGCAGGTACAGGCAATTCCGCTGTGGAACTGACCTGCGAAGAACTGTTCCACTACGGCAAATGTGTAGAATGGGTGGATATCTGCAAAGGCTGGCAGGAAGACGAGCAGTAATTCCGATAGACTGAAAAAGCAACATCCCACTAATCCAATAGCGAGGTGACTTTATGAAAATTTCAACAAGAGGCCGTTACGGCATCCGCCTGATGCTGGCACTGGCACTGAATTACGAAAACGGTACGATTCCCCTGAAGGCAATTGCAAAAGATCAGGGCATTTCCGAAAAATATCTGGAACAGATCATCAATCCTCTGACAAAAGCAGGATTGGTAAAAAGTTTCCGCGGGGCTCAGGGCGGCTATACTCTGACAAATGCGCCCGATCAGACCACTGTCGGTGAAGTGCTGCGTGTTCTGGAAGGCTCCCTGTCTCCTGTAGACTGTGTGGATCATCCCAACTGCGAAAACTCTGATCGCTGTGTTTCCCTTTCCATCTGGAAAAAGATGAAGGACGCACTGGATGAAGTGGTTGATAACATCACTCTGGCTGATATGGCCAAGGAATTTGCTGAAAAGAATCCCGATGGTAACTTTTTAGGCTGTAATGATTAAAATTATATTTGTTAACAATGGGCGACAGATGATATCTATCGTCCATTTTCTATATCTATGATATAATATCCATAGACAGATCAATATACAAAAAAGTCCGAAAATACGATCAGAAAGGTGGCTTGCTGGAATGAATCAAAAAAAAGAAAAAACATCAGGGAAATTCCATGCCTTTCAGCAGGCACTGCATATGGAACTGCGGGAGCATAAAAGCTCTTTCATCGTCTTTTCTGTTCTGCGCTTTCTGGTGATCGCTGCGCTGATCCGTCAGGGAATGCTGGGCAATTACGAAAGTGCATTTTTCTGCGGATTGACACTGCTTTTACTTTATGTTCCCAGCTGGCTTCAGGTACATCTGAAAGTGGAGCTGCCCCCTGCCCTGGAAATCACAATCCTTTGTTTTATTTTTGCTGCGGAAATTCTCGGAGAAGTCAATGCGTTTTATGTGAGGATCCCCGGATGGGATACCATGCTGCATACCATCAACGGGTTTCTGGCCGCCGCCGTAGGTTTCTCGCTGGTCATGCTCTTAAATGATGACGAACGGCTCACCTTCGACCTGTCTCCCCTCTTCCTGGCACTGACCGCCTTCTGTTTTTCCATGACAATCGGTGTACTCTGGGAATTTTTCGAATTTTCTATGGACTATTTCCTGCATTTTGACATGCAAAAAGATACTGTCATCCAGAATCTGTATACAGTCACGCTGGATGATAGCCTTTCCAACAAGGTCATCGCCATTGAAAGCATCCAAGATGTTACTGTAAACGGGCAGAGCCTTGGCCTCGGCGGCTATCTGGATATTGGCATCATCGATACCATGAAAGATCTGTTCGTCAATTTCATCGGTGCAGTTATTTTTTCTACCATCGGCTATTTTTACGCCAAAAACAAAGGCAGAAAAAAATCTGCTGCCCAGAGTTTCGTTCCCAGCAAAAAAACAGAAGATGCCGATTTTCTCAAACAGGCTCTTTCTGAAAACAACGAAAATACAGAATAAAAAATTAAAAGCCGAAAGTACCCTTTGTGAAATAGGTTCTTTCGGCTTTATCCGTTATTCTGATGTCCCTTTTCTGACTGTCATATACTCTTCTTCTGTAATAGGCACAGAGCCTTCTTCCTGCAAATCATATTTACTGTAGCTGATCTCAAATCTTTGTACCAGAATACCTTCCCCCTGCAAAAGACCAGGTAACCAAAGATGCTTCTTCTCTTCAGCCTCCGCATAATACAAAGATCCATCTATCTGCCTTGCACCAAGGGCATACAAACCATCGAACGCCCCCCTGGATTCAGTGAGCTTGGTAATGCAATCATAGCCTAATCCTGTTTCAAACAGCAAACCCGCTTCCGGACTGAATACATACTTTTTGTCGTCATAAAAAAAAGCACGGGTTTCCAAATCGGGATGTGAAAACTGAAATGGTTCGTAGTCCATTATTTTGGCATTGTATTCCACCAACTCTTCCATCGTTAGTTCTGCTTCATCTTCTAATACCGGCCATAAGTCAATTTCCGTCCATATCCAGGGCATTGTTCGTTCTGATTCCGGCAAAGGACGGCAAAGCCATATAAAGCCTGCTAAGACAATCAGCAGGAATACCACACTCATTCTATCTTCTTTTCGAAATTTACCCAATATGATCCCCCCCTTTCTTCTATGATTTTATCATTCCTGTATATTTCTGTAAATAAAAACGACCCAGTCTTAAAATTCTCTTAAGAATGGGTCGTCTGTTGTTTATAATTCAAAATCGCTCCAGCCATCCTTACCAAAGACTTTCACTGTTCTAAAGCCAATTTCCTTTGCAGCCTGAGCCGCTTCGGTAAACTTAAAACCAATAGACTGACCATCATGGCTGTCACTGGAAAGGAGGATTTCCCCACCTCTCGCCTTCAGGTCTTTCAGAAGCTGAATGGAAGGATATGCTTCCGTACGGAAGCCGCGGTACATACCGCCGGTGTTGATCTCAAAGGGCTTCCCTGTTTCGATCAGGGCATCCATGGCTTCGAGAGCTGCATTTCTGTAGCGTTTATCCATAGGGTCAAAATATCTGTTGCCTTCATTGAATTTTGTCACCAGGTCAAAATGACCGATGAATGTGGCATTGGTTTTCTTTACCACTTCCGCTTCCATTTCAAAGAAACGCTTTGTCAGGGCATAAGGATCGCCGCCAAAACCTTCGCGGATGGCTGCTTCCAGCACCGCGGGGCTTTCATCTACACAGTAATACTGCCCGTCCTTTTCCGCATAGTGGACGGAACCGATAACATAATAGTACCCTTCGGTGGAAACACTGGAGCAGAAATCCTGCTCGATGCCGCAGAGGATGTCGATCTGATCTTTGTACTTTTCTGCCATGGCACGGACTTCCGCAATGTATTTCTGTGTTCTTTCGGGGCTCATACACCAGATATCCTGATCTTCAGGACGAAAATCATTGAACACATGACCGGAAAAGCCAAGACGAACAAAATCCTTTGCGATCGCCGCCTGGATCATGCTTTCCACACTTTCCTTGCCATCGCAATAAGTAGTATGGGTATGTAAATTTACTTTTGGAAATCTGATCATTTTGTCATCTTCTCCTGTTTTACCTTATGGTCAATGACATGTCTGGACGCCAGTTC
>JAFRZQ010000358.1 GCA_017442465.1 Anaerotignum sp.
AGCCAGAATACCGATGATCAGGGAATCGATGGCCTTGCCAACGATGAAATCATTAAAGATATGATGAATGCGGTTTGCATTCTGCAGGAAGCGGGGCGCTTTCTGTTCTGAACAGAGTGCATAAACAGCTTTTTCTGCTTTTTTTGCAAAGCGTTCTTTATCATACAGCATATAGAAGGCGATGAAGATAGCCATGATGAAATTCAGTGTGACACGGCCTACGCTGTAAACATTGGCAGCGATGGTTTCCAGAAGCTGAGGTGCATTCTGGGATGCGTTCTGGATGGGCTCCAGGATGCGATTGATGACTCTGTTTACTTCTGCACTGTCGATATAGGGGATCTGGTCAAAAATTTTCTGGATACGCATATTCATGGCATCAGAATATACACTGATATTCGTTGCGAAGGCCATGATGGAATCCCGGATCTCAGGCAGCAGATAGATCACGATCCAGATCGTGCCGCCAATGATTAGAGTGTACATCAGCAGGATGCAGAAGGTTCTGGTCATTTTTCTGTGGTTTCGGCAGAAACCAAGCCATTTCAGGAAGGCTCTCTCAAAGAACATCATGAATGGATTCATGACATAGGCAATGGCAAAACCCATGATGAAGGGGGAGGTCAGTCCGCAGAAATATGCCAGACCGTTGGAGATGGAAGCCACGATCACAGGCAGATGGCCAATGACCTTTTCAAATAAGATCAGAAGAGCAGCAACTGCCAGAAGATACAGGCAGACCTTGCCCAGAAAGCGATCCTGTTCATTTTGTTTTCGTTTGAAGATGTCAAACTTTCTCATCATATTTTTCACCTCGAAGATGATTCGGATTCAAAAATACCCCTATTTTATAGATATTTCTTTTATGATACTATGAATTTGTCCGGAATGCTATAGGAATCATGTTAATTTTTTTCATTTTTGCCGGAGAATATGAGGGAATGGATGAAATACGGTAATATATGGAGAGAAAAAGGGTTGGAACATTTTCCGGATTTAGTGGTGCAATTTGAAATTATGTGATATACTTTATAAGTTAAAGTGTATCAATTTGAAGAACGTTTGACAGAAAGATTTGAATGGAGGCCAATCATGGGCGATATGAGTGGTAGACATAAGAAAATAAGAAAGGGCGGCCCTGTTGGAACGGCAATCGCGGTGATCGCTGTCTGTGTGGGCTGTATTCTGGATGTGCGTCTGGGCATTGGTGTGGCAATCGGCGCTTTGGTGGGCTATTTTGTATGGTCTATGCTGGGAGACGGCAGTGCAGAGGGCGAGAAAGATACTGGCAGAGCTTTTCTGGACAGAGAAGTGCTGCAGGAAAATTTTTCTATTCCGAAAAATATGCCGATCCCATATGCCGTACTGGATATGCGCGGACATATCCTGATGGTCAATGAAAAGTTTGCAGAAGCATTTCCTGATATGGCAATGGCGGAGCCCATTGTGGAACAGCTGAGAAAAAGCGGCACCGGGAAAACCATCCTAGTGGAAGCGGAAGGGAAATACTATGAAGCCATGCTGAACCCCTGCGATGTAGTGGCGGAAAACGGTGCTGTCGGCATGGTGCTGAATATGACACTGGTGGATGTGACAAAGGAACAGCAATTGATCAAACAGCTGAACAGCAGCGAAACGGTCATCGGTATGCTTTTTCTGGATAACCTGGAGGATGTATTCGATACTCTTGCGGAGGACAGACAACCCCTGCTTTCTGCTGTTGTGGACAGAAAATTGACTCAGTTTGCCACAGATACCAATGGGGTAATGCGTAAACTGGAAAAGGACAGATATATCTTCCTGATCTCCAAAGGTGATCTGGAAAATTTGAAGGAAAAGAAATTCGATATCATGAATACAGTACGCGAGATCAGCGTAGGGGAGCATATCCCTATGACGATGAGCATGGGGATCGGTATTGGCGGCGGCTCTCTGGAGGATGCCATGCAGTCTGCCAAGGCGGCCCTTGACCTTGCTCTTGGCCGCGGCGGTGACCAGGTGGTCATCCAGGAAGGAGAAAAATACCTTTTCTATGGCGCAAAGGGCGGCGAGATGGGCAGAAATGGCCGGATCCGTGCCCGCGTAAAGGCAGACGCTCTTTGGGAACTGATGGGTGCATCTTCTTCTATTCTGGTTATGGGGCACCGCAACGCAGACCTGGACAGCCTGGGCTCCTGTATGGGCATCTGTGCCATTGCAAGGGCTATGGATAAAAAATGCCGTATCGTTATGAATGAAGTCAGCATCGGCATCAAGCGTATCCATGGGGCAATGGCGGAAAATGGCCACTATGAAACAGCGTTTATCAAAGAAAAAGAGGCCATGAAGGAAATGGACGAAAAGACGCTGGTGATCGTTGTGGATACCCACCGCAGCAGTATGGTGGAAAGCCCTGCGGTTCTGGAGGCTGCGAAAAAGATCGTGGTATTTGACCACCATAGAAAAAGCACCATGGACTTTATTGAGCAGGCGGTTCTCCTGTATCATGAACCCTATGCTTCTTCCACTTCTGAGCTGGTAACGGAAATGATCCAGCATATCGGAAAGAAGATCAAACTAAGACCCATCGAAGCAGATGCCCTTCTGGCAGGGATCACGGTGGATACCAAGAATTTTGCTGTAAAAACAGGGGCGATCACCTTTGATGCAGCGGGATTCCTGCGCCGGAATGGTGCCGACAGTATCCGCGTAAGAATGCTGTTCCAGAATGACATCGAATCTTATAAAGCGAAGGCAGCAGCGGTAAGGGATGCGGAACTGTATCGGGAATGTATGGCAATTTCTGCCTGCCCTTCTGACGTGGAAGCTTCCACCCTGATCGCAGCACAGGCGGCAGATGACCTGATGAACGTAACGGGCATCAAGGCATCCTTTGTCTGCACAAAGGTAGGGGATACCATTTTCGTCAGTGCCCGCAGCTTCGGGGATATCAATGTACAGAGAATTATGGAAAAACTTGGCGGCGGCGGCCATTATACCGTTTCCGGGGCGCAGCTGAAGGGCTGTACGCTGGAGGAAGCAAAAACACAGATCCGCCAGGCCATCGATGCATATTTAGAGGAGGAAACAACATGAAAATGATTTTATTACAGGACGTGAAAAGCGTCGGCAAAAAAGGTGACCTGATCAATGTAAGTGAAGGCTATGCAAAAAACTTCCTGCTGCCTAAAAAACTGGCTGTGGAAGCAACAAAATCCAACCTGAATGACTATGAACTGAAACAGAAGGCAGATGCAAGACACAAACAGGAAGAACTGGAAAAAGCCCAGGCAACTGCAAAAGCGCTGGAAGACAAGGTGGTTACCATCAAAGTGAAAACAGGTGGCAACGGCAAACTATTTGGTTCTGTAACAAACAAGGAAGTTGCAGAAGAAATCATCAAACAGACAAAACTGGATATCGATAAAAAGAAAGTATCTATCGGCGATCCCATCAAAATGCTGGGCGAAAGAACTGCAGTGATCAAACTGCATCCCAAGGTAACAGCAGAGGTTACGATCAAAATCGTAGAAGCGTAAGACCGCAGGAGGCGGATAAACATGGAACAACAGGAAAAACAAACTGAATATATGCGTGGTGTGCCGCCCCATGATGCAACGGCGGAACAGGCAGTCCTCGGCTCCATGTTTCTGGACAGAGAGGCAGCCTCCCTGGCACTGGAAGTGCTGAGCGGAGAGGATTTTTATCGGCCTGACCATCGCATGGTGTTCGAAGCGGCAGAAGAACTTTTCCGTTCCGGTGCACCCATCGATATGGTAACGGTAAAAAATAAGCTGGAGGAAAAGGGGCAGTTCGAGCAAATCGGCGGTCTTTCCTTCCTGGCGACTATTTCCACAGCAGTGGGCAGCTCTGTCAATGTACGCCATTATGCGGCGATCGTAGAAGAAAAATCCGTGCTGCGCCGGCTGATCCGCACAGCGGGGAATATTTCCCAGATGAGTTATGAAGGGAAGGAAAATATCAACAGTATCATGGATACAGCGGAAAAGAGCATCTTTGACATCATGCAGGGACGCCATTCTGAGGAATTCCATCATATCAGAGATATTGCGGTATCTTCCATTGAAAAGATCGAGGATATCTATCGTTCCAAGGGCAAACTGACCGGTGTGCCGACAGGCTTTGTGGATTTCGACGCCAAAACAGCAGGCCTGCAGAAATCCGACCTGATCCTTCTGGCGGCCCGCCCTTCCATGGGGAAAACAGCCTTTGCGCTGAATATCATTCAGAATGCGGCTATCCGTCATAATGTGCCTACAGCGGTATTCTCTCTGGAAATGAGCAGAGAACAGCTGGTAAATCGTATGCTTTGTTCCGAAGCCATGCTGGACGCTCAGAAGCTCAGAACCGGCGAGCTGGATGATAATGACTGGGCGGAACTGATCCGCCATATGGGGCCTTTGTCCGAAGCCCCCATTTATATCGACGATACTCCCGGTGTGACCCCTATGGAGGTGCGCTCCAAATGCCGCCGCCTGAAGGTGGAAAAAGGTCTGGGACTCATCGTTATCGACTATTTGCAGCTGATGAGCGGCAACGGCAGAACCGATTCCCGTCAGCAGGAAATTTCTGAAATTTCCCGTTCCCTGAAAGCCATCGCAAGGGAAATGGAAGCACCTGTCATCGCACTGAGCCAGCTGAGCCGTGCCTGCGAACAGCGTGCCGACCACAGACCTATGCTGTCTGACCTGCGTGAATCCGGTGCCATCGAGCAGGATGCCGACGTGGTTGCTTTCCTGTATCGTGATGAATATTATTTCCCGGATACAGAAAAGAAAAACATGGCGGAACTCATTATTGCAAAACAGAGAAATGGCCCGACAGGTACTGTTGACCTGACATGGATGGGTCAGTATACAAAGTTTGGCAATGCTCTGAAAAAATTCTGAAAATATGCCCTGCATTTGCAGGGCTTTTTTATTGGAAAAATTTCTTACGGATTTCTTACGATTTGCTATGGGAAATTGCGGCGGATACGCCGCTGTGCTATGCTGTAAATAGCAAAAAATCGGCAAAGGGGGCGAAGGGATGGAAAAGGACGGAAAACGTATCAAAAGATGGAAAGGCGGCATGGATACCGTACAGACAGCCGGATATCTGCGGGATATGGCGGCAGAAGGCTGGATACTGGAAGAATCCGGATATCTGTTCTATATTTTTCGGGAAGAAACCCCGCAAGACCTGACGTACCGCCTGGTGACCATGAAGAGTGCCCCCACAGGAGAAGAACTGGCGAAATATGAGGCGGAAGGCTGGAAGAAGGTCACTCACTGGGAAGAGGAGTATATCTTTGTAAAAGAACGGGATATCTGGGATGACGATGCATTGGAACGTCAGATGATGATAGAGGAGATCGACCGGCAGCTGGAGAGGGAGAAGACAGACCGCAAGGCTACGGGTATTTTAGGTCTGGTATTGTTTGCCTTTTTTGGGATCATTCTTTTTCTGCAGTATGGAACGGATCTGTTTTTTGAAGAACTTGGTATGCATCTGTTCGTGAATTTCGGACCGAGCCTGTTTTTCCTTATATTTGGTGGTTGGCTGGTCATCCGCAGACTGCGGAAGAAAAAAGAGCGGCTGCTGGATGGTGAAACTGTTTCTGCCGGAGATACAGACTGGAAGGGCAGCCGTATCCGTGCCATGATCGCAATTGTCGTGGGTTTTTCCCTGATCGGATGGGCGTTGTATCTGGAAGCAGACTGGAATGAAAAGATCACGGATCTGCCAATGGAAATCGATTATAGAGAAGTGCCGGCTGTAAGGCTGGAAAGGATAGAGGATGCCAAACTGGTTCGCACAGGGAAAGATGTGGAGACCCAGAAGGCGAATATATTGAATGTGTATGGCCCCGCTTTTCTGGGGTGGCATTCTTATGATAATGCTGTCAGAGACCATGGGATGCTGATCATCATGGAGGAAACGGAAACAGAACAGCGGATGCGCCCTGAAGACGGTGATAGGGTAATCGAATTGTCTACAGATTACTGTGATTTCCTGTTTGCATTTATGGCGGAAAAAGAATATAAAGAGCAGTTGGATTGGGAAAACGATATCTTTGAAGGCGACAACAGATGGGACGCACGGGTGGTGCAGGAAATGGACGCTTTCGATGAAACCCATATCTGCAAAAAGAAATTTACGGGGGAAGCCATTCTTCATATCCTCTGCAGACAGGGGAAACAGATCATGGAGCTGGAATACACCGGACAGGCGGAGCCGGAGCGGATACTGGAAGAGATCGCGGCGGTCTTTGATGCACAGAAATAGGGGGCGAAGGAATGGCGGAAAAACGAATCAAACAACTAAAACGACAGATGCCCCTGCGGGATGGGCTGCGGGCCCAGGCCTATTTTCAGGATATGGCCAGACGGGGCCTTTTCCTGGATGAGATCGGCTATTTATATTATTATTTCCGGGAAGGTGAACCCAAGGAGATCCGCTATGCCACACAGGTTTTTTCGGAATATCCGAAGCAGGAAGAACTGGATGAGGTTTCTGAAAAAGGCTGGAAGATGGTTTGCCGCTGGGAAAAGGAATATGTATTTTTTACAGAGGATATGGTGATTCCTGATTTGTATGACCATCTGGAGACCGAAAGGTTGGAAGTGGAACGACAGATCCTTGCTACAGAAACCAATGGCAAAAAGCCTGATTGGTTTATGATTGTGATGACTCTGATCCCTTTTATCTATGTGATATATAGGAATGGTTTCAACGCAGAAAGTTTTATGATTGCTGCAGGAAGAGTATGGCATTGGATCGCGATTTTACTCTTTGTTGTTGTGTTTAATTTCTTTGCCAGAAAACGTTTGAAAAGAAAACGGGCAGAACTGGAAGAACAGCGTCAGCTGCGGGAGGAAGGCCGCTGGGATGATGACGATATCGACTGGCGGAGCAAACGGGCGAGAAATACAGTCCTTATTGCTGTAGTTGCAGCGGCGGTGCTGGCTATGGGATATTACGGCTGTAATATGAACGAAAAAGCCTTTGATATGCCGGATGCGATTTCCTATGCAGAACTGCCGATTGTGCGAGTGGAAGAATTGCAGGATGGCGCATGGAAAAGGGCTGGGGAACCGGTTGACCTTTCCAGAGAGGGCTTTGGCATCCGAAATGGAACAGATTTTCAGAAAAATAATGAATACCGCGATGCGAAATTCTGGAGCAGAGTGCAGAATTATGGCGTGGAATACAAAAACCTGCCTGTGGCAAGCCGAAAAGTTTATATGACACAGTATATGGAAGACCGACTGACAGGCGAATTGACTGGTATGCAGACCATGTACTGGGATTACCGTCTGGAGTCCTTGGCGACAAGAAAGTTCGAAAAGTTGACAGATAAAGTAGAACATGGCGGAGGTCTGTACTCTGGTGCGGAACTGGACTGGGCAGATGCAAAAAGAGAAATTCTGGAAGTTCCGAAAGGTACTCTGGATGAACTGATCGTTTGCAAACTGACAGGTGAAAAGGGTGAAAGACTGCATATCCTTGCCAGAGAAGGTGATCAGCTGATGGAAATGAAATATAAAGGCAATGTAGACGTAGAAAAAATCCTGACGGAAATCAGCCGAGTGTTTGCCTCTCAAACAGAATAACGGAAAAATAAAAAGGAGAACAAAAATGTTCTCCTTTTTTGATGGTTGAATTATAATCCGCAGAAACGAATGTTTCTGCCAATGGGGGTCAAGGGGAATCATTCCCCTTGCAGGGTTCGGGACAGCGTCCCGAAAAGAATCACAGTTCGGATGTGCAGTGGCCGCATCTTGTTGCATCGATGGGGATTTCAGATTTGCAGTAAGGGCAAACCTTTGTTGTAGGTGCTGCTTCGGGTGCGGGTGCTTCGGGTTTTTTCATCTTTACCAGTGCCTTCAGGGTAAAGAAGATCACGATAGCAACGATCAGGAAATCCAGTACCTGTGTGATGAATGTACCATAAGCGATAGTTGCTGTAGCCGCCTGGGCTTCTTCCAGTGTTGCGTATGTATTGCCGTCCAGAGGCAGGAACATCTGTGTGAAGTCTTTGCCGCCTGTGATCTTGCCGATGACGGGCATTACCAGATCATTTACAAAGGATGTTACGATCTTACTGAACGCACCGCCGATGATAACGCCGACAGCCATGTCAACGACATTCCCTTTCACCGCAAATTCCTTAAATTCTTTTAATGTATCTTTGAAAGCCATGGATATTCCTCCTTAAAAATTGCATAAAACACATATTTTTCCTTAGTATATCAAAAAAACAGACCATGTCCAATAGGAACTGCAAACTTTTCACCAAATTTTCCGAAAGGGTGTTGACTGAAATTTTTTGAAGGCATATACTAAAAGAGCTGAGAAATACGATTATTTTGGAAAGATGAGGTGAAACGGAATGGACGGCAGTCATAGTAAGGATAGCATCCCTTTAGAACCTGAGGGTAATCGACGATCTGTTGAAATGAATATTGCCGTGCAGCCGGGACAGCCTCTTTTTATGTTTATAGGCTGACTCTGCGTTTTCATGCCTTTTTTTTGAATAAGCAGCACGGCGTATTTTTTGTATAGAAAAAGCCCGTGCTTTTTTATTTGGAATTGGGGTGAAATTATGATGGATGAAGAAATGCAGATCCTGTTTGATAACTATACGGCGCTGATGGAAAGCGGGCAGTATGTGCAGCTGAAACAGGAATTGAACGAAGAACAGCCTGCCAATATTGCGGAATATTTTGAAGAACTTTCCGATGATAAACAGCTGTTTATCTTCCGTCTCTTGACAAAGGATGTGGCGGCGGAGGTATTTTCCTTTATGGATAATGACACACAGGAACATATCGTACAGTCTATCACTGACCGAGAAGTACGAAACATCGTAGACGAAATGTTCCTGGACGATACGATCGACTTTCTGGAGGAGGCACCTGCCAATCTGGTCAAAAAGGTGCTGCGTAATACGGATGCGGAAACAAGACAGCTCATCAACCGCTTCCTGAATTACCCTGAAAACTCCGCAGGCAGCCTGATGACCATTGAATTTGTGCGCCTGCGTACCCATATGACAGCGGCTTACGCTCTGTCTGAAATCAAAAAAGTAGGGATGGATAAGGAAACCATCTATACCTGTTATGTTATCGATGCCCAGAGAAAACTGATCGGCGTAGTGCCTCTGCGGACGCTGATCTGTGCGGATGATAACGCTACCGTGGGAGAACTGATGCAGGATGATGTTCTGGCGGTAAATACCCTGGATGACCAGGAAGAAGTTGCAAATATCTTCAAGAAATATAACTGGATGGCTCTGCCTGTGACAGATAAGGAAGGCAGAATGGTCGGCATCATCACTGTCGATGATATCGTGGACGTTATCGAACAGGAAACCACAGAAGATATGGAACTGATGAATGCTGTCCTGCCCTCTGATGATGAATATTTGAAAATGAGTGTAATCGGTCTGGCAAAGAACCGTATTCCCTGGCTGTGTGTGCTGATGATCTCCGGTACATTGAGTGCCTTTGTAATCGGGATGTATCAGGAACTCTTGGATTCCGTCGTTGTACTTTCCAGTTTTATGACGATCATCACCGGTACAGGTGGTAACGCCGGCTCCCAGGCATCTGCCATGATCATTCGTGGTCTTGCTCTGGGGGAAATACAGATGCGTGATACCTTGAAGGTTGTATTCAAAGAACTGCGGGTCGGTGCACTCTGTGGTATCGTTCTGGCAATCGTCAATATGGCGAGGATGACGTTCTTTGATAACGGTACTCCTTTCAATATTGACCTGACGGTTTCCATCAGTATGGGTGTTGCCGTTGTTCTGGCAAAAACGCTGGGTTGTAGTTTGCCTATTCTGGCGAAGGCGGTCAAACTGGACCCTGCTATGATGGCAGGTCCTCTGATCACTACGGTGGTCGATGCCATCGCACTGGTGGTATATTTCAGTATTGCAACCACATTGATTTTATAATGAAAAAGCCT
>JAFRZQ010000359.1 GCA_017442465.1 Anaerotignum sp.
AAGCAAGGAACTTTCCGTATAAGGGATCGGTGCCTTTGTTTTTTTCTTCTGCACCACTGCGTTTTCGATTCTACGCTGTTCCCCTTCGCTGAGAGCAGGCAGCTTCTGTTCTTCCTCGTCCTTTTTCTTCTTTTTAGCTGCTGCCTCAGGCACAAGAGCCTTTTCCACAGCCTGCCATCCTTCTTCCAGAACTACCGTCCCTTTGGAAAGGAAGGTTTCCTGCTCTGCTTCTGCATAGACTTTTGTCGTCTCATATCTGTAATAAGGATAGAACACCGCAAGGAATCTTGCTGCCACCAGAGAAAAGACCTTCTTTTCTTCCTCTGTCAGACTATCCACACGTAATTTCCCATCCGTAGGGATGATGGCATGGTGGTCTGTCACCTTACTGTTATCGATGATTCTCTTTGTAAAAGTGATATTCCCCGATAAAGGCTGTGTATAGGGTGCATATTCCGGCAGTTCATTGAGCCTGCGCAGGGTATTATGTACCTTTCCCTTCATATCGTCACTAAGATACCGGCTGTCCGTTCTGGGATAGGTGATCATTTTTCGTTTTTCATACAGATTCTGGGCAATATCCAGTGTTTTCTTTGCGGAAAAGCCGAATTTTTTATTACAGTCTCTCTGCAATTCTGTCAGGTCATAAAGCAGAGGCGGCGGCATCTTCTTTTCTTCTTTTTCCACTTTCGTGATCGTCGCCTGTTTTTCGCTGACTTTCTGAACGATCGCCTTGGCCGCTTCTTCTTTTTCGATTCGGGTATGTTCCTCTTTATCGATCCACATACCTGTATAACCGCCAAAATCTGCCTGCACTTCAAAATAATCTTCTGCTACAAAAGCATTGATTTCCTTTTGCTTATTTACAATGAGTGCAAGGGTCGGTGTCTGCACACGGCCAATACTCAGGAGTGCATTATAACGCAGGGTATAAGCCCTTGTAGCATTCATGCCCACCAGCCAGTCTGCCTCGGAACGGCATTTCGCAGATGTATATAATAAATCATATTCCCTGCCATCCTTCAGAGTCGCAAAACCTTCTTTGATGGCTTCTTCTGTCATACTTGAAATCCAGAGGCGTTCAAAGGGCTTTTTGCATTTCGTAATTTCGTAAATATATCTGAAAATCAACTCGCCTTCTCGTCCGCTGTCGGTAGCACAGATCAGACTGTCGATTTCTGCACTGTTCATCCATTTATGTAGAACCTTCAGCTGAGAACGGGTCTGCTGAATGGCTTTCAGTTTCATTTCTTCCGGAAGGATAGGCAATGTGGAGAAATTCCATTTCTTATACTTTTCATCATAATCTTCTGGTTCTGCTAAGGTTACCAGATGACCAACTGCCCAGGAAACAACATATTTTTCACCGATCAGACAATTATCGCCTTTCTGACTGGCTTTCAGAACTTTTGCTATATCTCTGGCTACAGATGGCTTTTCGGCAATGACCAGTATTTTCCCCATGTCTGTTTCCTCCTTCCTTTACTTTCACTAAATTTTTATTATACCATTTGTTATCTATTTTTTCAAATCTCTGAAAACAATATAAAAATGTCATAAATTTCCATTTATTAAGGTTCCTGCATTCCACAACATAGTATGCTTTACTACATCACAGCGTCACCGATTTTGTTGACAGCTCACAAATTTGCCATTAGAATAATAAAAAAGAACCCTGAAAAATATACGGAGGTAATCCTATGAATGCATATAAAATCATCGCTGACTCATCCTGCGATATTCCCATTTCCCTTATGAAAGCGAATGATATTTCCTACGTTCCTTTCAATGTCTCCTTCGATCAGGAAACATATCTGGAAGAACTGAAAGACATCACTCCTGATGAATTTTACGAAAAGATCAATGCAGAAAAACTGTTTCCCAAAACCTCCCTGCCCTCTGTACAGAGCTATATGGATGCTATGGAAGCAGCTCTGAAAGAAAATAAAGATGTTCTTTGTCTGTGCCTGTCTTCCAAATTCAGCGGCTCTTTCCAGAGTGCCATGAATGCGGCAAATATCCTTTCCGAATCTTATCCTGACCACATGATCAAGGTCATTGATACCACATGTGCTACCGCCTGTGAAGGGATGATGGTTCTGGAAGCCTGCCGCATGAAAGATGC
>JAFRZQ010000360.1 GCA_017442465.1 Anaerotignum sp.
TACCACCTTCGCTACTGCATTGATCAGTTTAATGATCAGTTTCGCGCGGCGATAGCCTGCCGCTGCCTTCGCACCGAAAATGAATGTTCTGGGAACCATGTCCAGACCGGGGTTCATCTTCAGCTGGTTATACAGACCAATGATATGCAGGACATTCAGCAGCTGTCTCTTATATTCATGCAGACGTTTCACCTGAATATCGAAGATGGAATCAGGATTTACATCAATGCCTTTTGTTTCTTTGATATAGTTTGCCAGAGCGATTTTATTTTCTCTCTTAATCTCCATGAAACGGTTGCGGAAATCTGCATCATCCACATAAGGAACCAATTTCTGCAGCTGATCCAGATCTGTGATCCATTCCTTACCGATTTTTTCAGAGATCAGCTTTTCCAGCTCAGGGTTGGAGTGAACCAGCCATCTTCTCTGGGTGATACCGTTTGTTTTGTTGTTGAATTTTTCAGGATACAGTTCATAGAAATCTCTCAGTTCCTGATTTTTCAGAATTTCTGTATGCAGTGCCGCTACACCGTTTACAGAGTGGCTGCCTACGATCGCCAGATATGCCATTCTGATCTGACCATCAGCGATGATCGCCATATTTCTGATCTTATAAGGATCATTGCCATATTTTTCTGTCAGTTCGATCATGAAACGACGGTTGATCTCTTCCACGATCTGATAGATACGGGGCAGCAGACGGCTGAACAGTTCCATAGGCCATTTTTCCAGAGCTTCTGCCAGGATGGTATGGTTTGTATACGCACATACCTTTCTTGTGATATCCCATGCCTGTTCCCAGGGAACGTCGTTTTCATCCACCAGAATACGCATCAGCTCTGCAACTGCCATGCTGGGGTGTGTATCATTCAGCTGGAATGCAACCTTTTCAGGCAGCAGATTGAAATCTGTATGCATCTTTTTGAAGCGTTCGATCACTCTCTGGATCGTTGCGGATACGAAGAAATACTGCTGACGCAGACGCAGCTCCTTGCCTTCCGTATGTTCATCCGCAGGATACAGCACGTCTGTCAGAGTATTTGCCAGTACCTGTTCTTCCTGAGCCTTCTGGAACAGACCATCATTGAAGTCTTTCAGATTCAGTTTTGTTTTGGGAACTGCTTCCCACAGACGCAGCGTATTTACTGTATTGTTGCCATAGCCGATCACAGGATAGTCATAGGGCACAGCCATAATGGATTTATAGTTTTCATGCACCATTTTGTAGCCGCCTTTATCATCAGCCACTGCACGCACATTGCCGCCGAATTTTACTTCTACTGCATACTCGGAACGTTTCAGGCTCCATGCATCGCCGTTTTCCAGCCAGTTATCAGGATCTTCCTGCTGCTCACCATTTTCATCGATGCGCTGTTCAAAAATACCATAGCGATAACGGATACCGCAGCCATATGCAGGCAGGGAAAGCGTGGACAGGGATTCCAGGAAACAAGCTGCCAGACGGCCCAGACCGCCGTTGCCCAGACCGGGATCGGGCTCTGCATCTTCCACGCTGTTGTAATCAATGCCCAGTTCCGCAAGGGCTTCTTTTACTTCATCAAACATTTCCAGATTGATGAGGGCATTGCCGAAGAAGCGGCCCATCAGGAATTCCATGGACAGGTAGTAAACCACCTTTACATCTTTTTCGTAATATTCATCATGGGTCTTCATCCATTTTTCTGTAACTACATCCCTGATAGCGAACACAGCAGCCTGATACATTTCTTCTGTGGTTGCGTGTTCCAGTGTTTTACGATACAGGGTCTTTACATTTTCCCTGATCATTTCTTTCAATGTATCTTTTTCGATCAAATTCATAATAACCCCCTTGGATACCAAAGGTAACCTTCTCTTTTTTCAATTATTCTATTTACAGGATTCGGCACTCCTGCTGCGATTCTTAGTTTTCCACGCAGTCAGAATATTATACCAAATATTCTGCTGCTTGGCAATTTTTTATCAATCATATTCCATATTTTGTTGGACTTTTTTAGAAACAAAGAAACAAAAATGTCCCAACAAGGAAACCTGCACCACTGAGGAGGGCTTTTCCGATCTCTATTTTGTCAGGAATGATGCCTGCAGAGGCATGATAAAGACCCATGCCGCCAAAAAATGCCAAAACCAGCACCTTCCCCGCAGAAAGCGGATCACTCCAGAAAAGCTGCCCGCCTGTTACTACAGCAAATACTGCCAGCGGCAGCAGCCTGCTCTTTTCCTCCAGCAACAGCCCTGTTATCACACCAATGCCCGTGGCACCAGCCATATAATAAAACAACTCTGTGCCCATGGCACGGGGCAGAACAACAAAGCACAGAAAAGCCAGATAACTGCCATCCAAAAAAGAAAGGGCAGCCTTTGAGAAATCCCCTGCTGCCCATGTGAAAAAGCCATATCCCGCTACGAGAACAAGCCATACGATCATCATACCGATCCCTCCGTTCCGCCTTTCTACTAAGATATGGAACGGACAAATTCTTGATGATTCCTTACAGTGCAAAAACGATGCCCGCCGCCGCACTGAGTACGATATAGAAGATCGGATGCTTCTTCCACTTATTCGTTGCAAAAAGCAATGCCACAAAGAGGATACACTCCTCAATACCGATCAGGCTGCCGATATTCCCGAAATTCAGTTCCGCCAGAGTCGCAGAATGGAACAGTGCACCAATCAGCACTCCAAAGCCTGCCGCACCGATCAGCCCCATGACCGCCGGACGCAGACCATAAAAAGCATAGTTCACATATTTATTGCTGCGGAA
>JAFRZQ010000361.1 GCA_017442465.1 Anaerotignum sp.
TCCCTGCCAGAAGGAAACCAGCGGTTCCATCAGCAGAGAAAAGAAAAGCGCCCAGAAAACAGGCGCAAAAACGGCGAGGAAAGTCCCCGCCGTTTGTAAAATGACATTTTTCGCATCGGGCAGCCGAAACAGGAAACCAATCGTCCCCACCAGAATCAGAACAGTAAGGATGACGTGAAAGCTGATCTCCATGTATTTTCTGTTCCACGGAAGCCGCATAGCCTGCCCTCTTTCAATGTTATTTCAGTTTTTTCAGTACCACTTTCAAATAATCCCATACACGGATGGTAGAAGAAATGGAAAGTCTTTCATCAGGTGTATGGACATCGTGCATATCAGGCCCCAGAGAGATCAGATCCAGGCCGGGAATTTTCTTTGCAAACAAGCCACATTCCAGACCTGCATGGATGGCAACGACTTTGGGTTCTGCACCAAATGTTTCTGCCCATGCTTCCTTGAATATCTTCAGCAATTCGGAATCGGGGTTATACTGCCAGCCGGGGTAATCGTTGACACCGACCACCTTCGCACCGCAGAGTTCACCAAGCACTTCAATCTTCTTGCAGATAGCTTCTTTTCTGCTTTCCACAGAACCGCGGACAGCGTTATCGATGAAAATATAGTCTTCTTCTGTACGAACGATACCGATATTGCTGGAACTTTCCACCAGGCCTTCCATGTTGGTATCCATGGTCTGTACGCCATAGGGCAGCAGTGTCAGCAGAGCAATGATATTGTCTCTCACTTCTGCAGTCAGCACTTCTGCCGCACCTTCGATTTCTTCCATTGTCATCAGTATATCACTTTCACGGTCTTTATATTCCGCCCAGAACATTTTCTGCAGTTTGGAAACCAGTTCTTTTGCTTCTGCTTCCTTTGCAGGGTCGATCATGACGATGGCCTCCGCTTCACGGCAGATGGCATTATCCATATTGCCGCCATTCACCTTCACCAGATCATAGCCGATTTTTTCTCTGAGTTCCAGCAGGAGTCTCCCCATCAGTACGTTGGCACTGGCTCTCTGCAGGTGGATATCCGCACCGGAATGACCGCCCTTCAGACCGCGGATACGGATGGCAAATGCTTTCTTCGCCGCAGATGCCGCTGCTCTTTCCGCAGGCAGATACATGCGCATCCGTCTGCCGCCGCAGCAGCTTACCATCAGGTAGCCTTCTTCTTCCGTATCCATATTCAGGAATCGTCTGCCTTCCAGATCGAAAGCATCTAAATCTGTAGCACCGCCCATACCGATTTCTTCCTCTACAGTGAACACACATTCAATGGGAGGATGTTCGATATCCTTCGCATCCAGCAGTGCCAGCATGTAGGCAACGGCAATGCCGTTATCGGCACCCAGTGTGGTACCTCTTGCCTTGATGTAGTCCCCGTCGATATACAGTTTCAGGGGTTCTGTCAGGAAATCATGTTCTGTGTCTGCATTTTTTTCGCAGACCATATCGATATGCCCCTGAATGATGAGGGCGGGAGAAGTTTCAAAACCTGCTGTACCGGGCTTCTTCACGATGACATTCATTCTTTCATCCTGACGGCAGTAAAGGCCCCTTTCCTTTGCAAAAGCCACGATATAATCGCTCAGGGCTTTTTCATGGAAACTGCCGTGGGGGATGTCGCAGATGGCTTCGAAATAATAAAATACTTTATCACAACCAAGATGGTCTAATACGTTCATAAATCTTTCCTCCTAAAAAAATTTTCATTACTCCTAATGATATTCCCCAAAATTCTCCTTGTCAATCGAATCGCGACAAAAAAGACCGGCCGAACCTTTCGGTTCGGCCAGCCTTTTTGGGGAAATGATTTATTGGGAGAAATTCATATTTCTTTTATGCATTGGGGCAAAGAGCGATACATCTTGCTGTGAAGCCGGGGCTGTCTTTCGCTTTGGGGAAGCCAACGAAAATCAGAGAGCCAACGGCAGGCACCTGATCCAGATTGATCATCAGCTCTACCTGATAGCATTCCTGATCGAGGATATAGTATTCACCCACATAGCCTTCTGTGCAGGCGATCACACCGGGGTCTGTATCGGCAGGTTCATGACCAACGGCTTTTACCCTTCTTTCCTTTGCCAGGAATTCTAGTGCAGGAATGCCCCAGCCAGGGAAATGTTTGATGCCGTTTTCATCGAAGTTATTCATATCTTCCCGTTTGCTCCAGCCTGTCTGCATGGCTACAAAAGCACCTTCGGGGATCTGACCATGTACTGCTTCCCAATCCAGAATATCCTGTACGCCAAATACATAGTCCACATTTTCATTTACTTTATCGGTAATATCGATCACGCACAGAGGCAGTACCATTTCATCGGGCATGATCTTGTCCAGTGTACGTCTGCCCTGAGGGAAATGGCAGGGTGCATCGATGTGTGTACCATACTGGCTGACAACCGTATATTTATGTACGAAGAAGCCATCGGGATAGTCAAAGGGAACTTCCACTACCATGTCGGGGAAACCGGACCAGTGAGGAGTATCGGGAGATAATTCTCTTGTCAGATCCACCCATTTGTAATCTTTTTTCCAGCCTTCAAATTGATTCCATAATGCTTTGTTACCCA
>JAFRZQ010000362.1 GCA_017442465.1 Anaerotignum sp.
TGAGTGCAATTTAGAACGCAAAACTCAATTTATGTAAAATTGAATTATTTGCCGCCTTTTGCTTTGTAAGCTTCGATACCTTTGCCCAGCAGTTCGATAGCGCGAGCCAGGTCTTCTGCTTTCAGGATGTAAGCGATACGCAGTTCGTCTTTGCCCAGACCTTCTGTTGCATAGAAGCCTTCAGCGGGAGCGTACATTACTGTTTCGTTGTTGTCTCTGAATTCGTTCAGCAGGAACAGCAGCAGATCTTCTGTGGATTCTACAGGCATTTTAGCTGTGATGTAGAAAGCACCGCCGGGTTTCTGACATACAACGCCGGGGATTTTCATCAGAGCTTCGTATGCTGTGTCTCTTCTGTGTTCATATTCAGCTTTTACATCAACAAAGAAGTCTGCGGGCAGTTTGTACATTGCTTCTGCACCAACCATGTCCAGTGTAGGAACGCACAGACGACCCATAGCGATTTTGTAAACCTGAGCCATGTATTCTTTGTTTTTGCAAACCAGGCAACCAATACGAGCGCCGCAAGCGGAGAATCTCTTGGAAACGGAGTCGATGATGATTACTCTGTCTTCTACGTCAGCCAGCTGACCGAAGGATGTCATTTCTCTGCCGTCGTAAGCGAATTCTCTGTAAACTTCGTCAGCCAGGATCCACAGATCATGTTCTTTAGCGAAGTCAGCGATTACTCTCATGTCTTCTCTGGACAGGATGCAACCTGTGGGGTTACCAGGGTTAACGATGGAGATCATTTTTGTTTTGTCTGTTACTACTGCTTCCAGTCTTTCTCTGATAGCGTATTTGTAACCTTCTTCAGCGTATGTTGTGATGGGTTTGATAACGCCGTCAGCAGCCTGGATGAATGTCAGGTAGTTTGTGTAGTAAGGTTCGGGAACGATGATTTCGTCACCAGCATTGATGATGGACAGGAATACCAGTGTCAGAGCTTCGGAACCACCGGATGTGATCAGAACGTCGTTTCTGTCCAGGTTCATGTCGAATCTCTTGAAGTATTCAACGATAGCGTCCTGCAGGCTGGGCAGACCCCAAGAACCAGCGTATTCCAGAACTTTGGAATCGAAACCTTTAACTGCTTCCCAGAATACGGGGGGTGTTTCGATATCGGGCTGACCGATGTTCAGGTGGTAGATTTTTACGCCTTCTGCTTTAGCTGCATCAGCCATAGGGTTGAATTTTCTGATAGGGGAGTTCTGCATTGCCTGCACTCTGTCGGAAATTCTCATTGTTTTCACTTCTCCTTTTTATTCATAATTTGTAATTTGAAGAACTGCGTACTTCTCGGATGATCTTTCAAAGCCATCATGCGGCTACACACAGAACACATCCTGAAAAAAAGTTCAGTGCATATCCATTCGCACAACGAATTCTGAAAAATCCACATCCGAATACAGTCTTAGTATACCACCTTTCCTGAAAAAGGCAAGGGGTACTGTGAAATTTTCTACAATCTTCCGTATTTTTGTATAGTTTTTCATACACTTTTGCTTTTGTTCAGGGATTTCACCAAATAAATTTTTTACTAAAAAACAGAAAATGACTAAAAAATAATTCATTTCCCCTTATTTTCTCCCCGGAGAATATTTTTTTCCATAGAAAGATAAAAACCTAACAATATTTCCATAATTTTTTTCCCCGGCTTTGTTCCCTTCTCACAGGGCAGGCACAAAAAAATTTCAGTCTATTTTTGATAATTCTTTGCACAAAAAAACTCTGCTGTCATGCAGCAGAGCCATTTTTATTTTTCAGAACAGGGATTTTTCCTTTGCTGCTGACCGAAAGGCCCAGAATTTTTGCGATATCTCTGGTTTTCAGATAAGTCACTCCATTTTTTCGGATCATTTCTACAGTATAGGTCCTGTCATTGTAAATAATATCTTCCTTTGTTACCATTTCTTCCTCCTTATATACGATATCCTTCAGCAGAAACCAGTGGGTAAAGGAGCTTTCCTGCACATCGGCAATGCGGACACCATAGCGGCTGCCATCTGCAGCAATATATTTCCCGTCCCCCAGATAGATGCCGATATGTCCTTTACACCAGAGGGCTGCCCCCGCAGGTGCTTCTTTCAGCATGGAAAGGGGGAATACTGCTGCCGCTGTGTCATGGTATCCCTGGGAATTGCGGTGGATGCCCGTTGCCCAGCTGATGAGCCCGCTGCAGTCCACGCAAACTTTACCGATCTTCTGCCGGTCACTGTCCCAGACCAGATCGCCAAACAGGATCTTCAGCTGTTCATATTTTTTCTCCGTCAGCACATCTCCCTTCATGCCATACACATAGGCTGTACCCAGTTTGCTTTTTACAAATGTGACCAGTTCCCGATTTGTCATTCCTGATCACCGCCCTTCTGCTGTTCTCCTTTCTGATACTGGGTGCCAAAATAAAAGGCGATCACCACAGAAAAGATATTCAGAAACTGCTCCCCGCTGATGCCACCGCGCAGGGAAAGCGCCGAAAAGACCACTGTTAATAAAATGGTCACGATACTTTTCACTGTCAGCAGGTTCTGTATGGTAATGTCTTTTTGTTCTTTCATCTGTTTCTTTCCTCCCTTCTTTTTCTTCTTTCCTCCGCCCGTCTGTCCTGGGCTTCCGTCCATCGCCGGAACATGGTCATCACACCGCAGATCCCCAGTTCTGTACCGAATACCCGCAGGGCACTGTCAACGATGGCAGAACTGTCGATCCCTTCTGCTGCCTGCTTCATTCCCCAGATGATGACTGCCGTACAGAACAGCAGCGCAAACAGGACGATCGTGGTCATGGTATCCCCGTTGATGCGGAGGATCCGATTTTTCCTCATGTTATCCCCCCTTTTCTCAGTCGTGGGCTGTCTGGTTCAGGTGCTTTTCCAGTTTCTGATAGGCATCGCTGACATTGCCGTTTGCCCCCAGCTGCTTCAGCCCGTCCAGGGTCGCCAGCAGTCCATAACACATGATACACTGTTCTTTTTTGATATTTTCGATCTCGGCTTCCTGCATCTTCTGCTGCTCCATCCAGCGGAAACTTTTATAAAGCACCGTACCCAACGCCCCAAAGGCACCCATGATCGTTGCCAGCCGGATGATAAAGTCTGCATCTACATACATTTTTCTCCCTCCTTTCCGTTTTGTTGATTATGGATATATTAAAGGAAGTGAAATCTCATGGAGTATCAGTTTTCGGCATAAAAAAAGACACCCCATCTTCTTTGGGGTGCTAATGGTGCTCGGGTTCAAATCTTCCAGATAACAAAAAAAGGAACTATCTTTCGATAGTTCCTTTTAACGGATAGTCAGGTTCCCCTCCTCGCAATAAAAAAGAGAACACCATTAGGTGTTCTCTTTTTTATCACGGAGATGGAGGGATTTGAACCCTCGCGCCGGTTACCCGACCTATACCCTTAGCAGGGGCACCTCTTCAGCCTCTTGAGTACATCTCCACAAAATGCCTACTGCAAAAGTCATTATACTATATGTCAATCTTGTTGTCAAATACTTTTTTCTTGAAAATACTGGAATACTATGCTATACTACTAATTTTACAAAGAAAAAAGGAACATCTTACGATGTTCCTTGAAATTGCGGAGACAGGATTTGAACCTGCGACCTCCGGGTTATGAGCCCGACGAGCTACCGGACTGCTCTACTCCGCGTCAGTAAAAAGAGTGGGCGGAGAAGGATTCGAACCTTCGAAGCTATCGCAACAGATTTACAGTCTGCCCCCTTTGGCCGCTCGGGAATCCACCCACATAAGAAAAAAGCCGATGATCGGACTCGAACCGATAACCTGCTGATTACAAGTCAGCTGCTCTGCCAATTGAGCCACATCGGCGTAACTCGTAACTGAGTACTTGCCTATATTACCATCAAACCTTGTACTCGTCAAGCATTTTTTTTACTTTTTTCAAAAAAATTTCGCAATGGAACGCAGGATATCAAACAAATAATCTTCCATAAATCCCAGCACCGCCGCCAGACTTGCCAGATAGCAGCCCAGTTCAATGGGCTTCAGCAGAAAATTATTTTGCCTGCGGGCCGCCATGGCTTCCAGGATCCACTGGATGCAAAGGATCACAAACAGCTGCCCAGACAATGCCAAAAACCCATCCATTCCGCCCCCTCCCTTAAGAAATTCTTCATATTATATTATGAAAAAAATCCTTTTCAAATTCTGGAATTGGGTACATAATAAAAAGTAAGATAATATTCTTCCGATAAAGGAGGTTTGTATATGAAAAAAAGGATCGCAAAATATTTCCTCGGTATATTCGGTGCCATAGGTGCGGCTCTGGCCGGTCTGGTAGGCTATCAGCAGATCGTGCTGAAGCTGGCCCAGAAGAAAAAGGATGAGACCCACTTCATGGAAACATGGGAAACAGAAGAAGGCACTGCGGCTTACCGTTCCGTCGGCAATGGCAGACCCCTTCTCCTGATCCACAGCATGATGCTGGGGGCTTCTTCCCGAGAGTGGGATGATGTCATCGACGGCCTGGCGGAAAACTACCATGTATATGCCATTGACCTGCCCGGCTTCGGCAATTCCTTCCGCCCTGAAGCACCCTGGACAGCTTATCAGTATGCAAAATTCCTGCATGCATTCATCGAAAATGTCGTAAAACGCCCCGTCTGCATCTGCGGTGCCAATGCTGGTGCTGACTTTGCCCTGATCTTATCCATGCTGCACCCTGAAAATGTACGCCGTATGATTTTGGTTTCCCCCGAAGGTATCGGCAAAGGCTTTGCCACAGAAGAAGACGCCAAACATCTTTCCCTGCTGCTGAAGCCCGTAGCCGGCACCCAGAAATTCCTGCTGGCTACTTCCGGAAAAGCGATCAAGCAGCAGCTGGAAGCTCAGTTCCACGCAAAGGAAACCATCTCCGCAGAACTGATCCAGCGTTACGCTGATGCCGCAAGATATGGCAGCCATGCCCAGACGACTTACGCCGGCATCGCCACACGTTTTTATGCCGTAGATACAAAAACCGCTTTTGAAAAGCTTTCCGTCCCCTTCCTGATGATCTGGGGCGAAGAAAACAAGCTGAACCCTGTGGAACATTTTGATACTGCAGAAAAAATGAAGGACTTTGGTGCTTTTGCCCTCTTTGAAAACACCGCATCCCTGCCTCATATGGAAAACAGCAGAGCATTTTTAGAAAACATAAAAGATTTTTTGAAATAAGGAGAAGTAATTTATGCACTGGACAGAAATCCCCGGGCTTTCTCAGGCACACATGGAGCAGTTCTTCCATGATTCCATGAAACCCGATTCTCAACTGAAACACCACGGCGTCATTCCCCGCATGGACCCCGTCTTCAAATCCTGCGATTATGAAAAAGGCATGCTGGACGTTGCCTATGAAGTGCAGGAATGGGAACTGAACCCCGAAAGTGTCATCCACGGCGGCATGATCTCTACTGCACTGGATACCACCATGGGTATGCTCTGCCATTATTTTACCCACCTAAGTGCCCCCACTGTTGTGACCGTTACCATGAATGTATCTTTCCTGAAGCCCATCCTGCTGGGAGATACCTTCCACGTCATCTGCCATCTGGAATCCATTGGCCGCACCATGGCTACCGTACGGGCAGAAGTCAGACTGGAACGGGATGACGTGCTGGCATGCATCGCCACAGCTTCCTTTATGGCTGTGAATGGATAAGGAGGTGGAACGCATGGAATTCATTATATTAAAAGATGAGATCAACTCTCAGGAAGACATGGAGCAGTGGCTTTCCCAGCTGGGACACCCCGATAACCCCATTTCCAACAATGGCGTTCTGGCACATCTGGAGCCCCATTTCGTTTCCTGTGATTTTGCAAACAAAGAAGCAACCATCGGCTTTGAGGCTCTGCCATGGGAACTGAACCCCGGCGGCAGTCTCCACGGCGGCATCATCATGACCTGTTTCGACGTTTCCTTTGGTCTGACCTGCCATTATTTCGCCAAACAGCATATGGTGACTACCATCAACCTGACCACCACCTTCCTGAAGCCTGTCCTTCTGGGGGATATGGTCCATTACCATGTGAAGGTGACAAACCTTGGCAGAACCCTCATCAGCCTGACCGCAGAAGCCACTACTATGCGAAATGGCAAGGAAATTCTCGTTGGTACGGCGACGGCAACCTTCATGAAGCTGGATAAGATTTTTGAAAGACCCATTTAAGCAAAAAATAAGCGCTCATTAGAGCGCTTTTTCTTTTTATAATATTGTTTCCTGCAGATAAACCGTATCGTCTTCCCCAGCCAGCGGTCTGACAA
>JAFRZQ010000363.1 GCA_017442465.1 Anaerotignum sp.
TCCCCAGAAAGACACTGTTCCAGGGCTGCTATAATCAGATGAGTTCTGAACTGACCCAGAAAGCAACGAAGGTAAAAGCCAATTTCGGTTTTGAAGATATCGTTATGAATAAGGATCAGAGGGAAACCCTGGAGCATGCCATCGATCAGATGAACTTCCGTAAGAAGGTTTATGATAACTGGGATTATAACAAAAAATATCCCTATGGCAGAGGTCTTTCTATCCTGCTGTTCGGTGCGCCCGGTACCGGTAAATCCATGTGTGCGCAGGTAATTGCCCATGAACTGAATCTGGAACTGTACCGTGTTGACCTGTCTAAGGTCATCGATAAATATGTCGGTGAAACAGAAAAATCCATTTCCATGATCTTCCGTGAAGCAAAGAAATGTAATGTTGTTCTGTTCTTCGACGAATGTGATACCTTATTTGCTAAACGAAGTGATGATGGTGGAAGCAACCAGTCTTCCAATAACAATAAAACAGCTCTGCTTCTCCAGGAAGTAGAAGCTTATGACGGGGTTTCCGTTCTGGCGACAAACTATAAGCATAACATTGACCCTGCATTCTTCCGTCGTATGAAATATATCGTGGAATTCGAATTCCCTGATGTGGATACAAGGGAAATGCTGTGGAGAACGACCATTCCCAAGAGCACGCCTCTGGGTGAGGATGTGGATATCCGTTTTCTGGCGGAACGTTTTGAATTCGTTGGTGGTAACATCAAGAACTGTATCCTGAATGCGGCATTCCTTGCGGCTGCGGAAAATGGAGAGGAGGTCTGCATGAGACATTACCTGCAGGCCATCCGTTATGAATTTATCAAGGTTGGTAAGGTATTTACCAGAGCGGACTTTGAACCTTATGCTCATATGGTCGGCTTGTAAGGAGGGATTTTCATGCGTGTAACAGAAGCGTTGATCCGTCAGAACAATATGAACCGAATGAAGAAAAAGCAGAATCAGATCGATGCGGAAGATGACGAACCAACCCAGGCATATAAGGAGCAGAAACTGGAATGGTGGAGCATCAATCAGCAGAAATCCACCTTTGCCTCTCCTATGGATGATGGCATCAACAGCAGAGAAAGTGTATTTGACCGACAGGCGGTTTTTCGGACGAAAGAAGGATAAAGATGATCTCTGATATGAATTGGATGAAGCGTATGCTTTCTCATAATGTGCGTATGCCCATGTCTATTATCACAGGCTACGGGGAACTGCTTCGACAGGGGCTTCTTTCCCCTGAGGAACAGCAGGATATCATCAGAGATATTTGTGATAATATCAATTATATGAATGATGTACTGAAGGTGGTTCTGGATGAAGCGGAAGACGGGCAGACTGCTGAAAAGGTGGATCTTACGCAGATCATTGAACGGACTGCCAGCTTTGTGCAGGAAGTGGCCCGCAAGATCCCCGTCACGATTTCTGTCAGAACAGAACGGCCCCAGATGTACGCGGAAGCGAATTCTATCTCTGTTATGCGTGTGCTGTATCATCTGTTTGAAAATGCACTGAAATATCTGCCGCCCTACGGCAATATCAGTATTAACGCCTATTATGCCGGGGAAAAGAATATCCTTGTGGTTTTTAAGGATGATGGCAGAGGGATCAATGAAAAAGAAATGAAAAATCTTTTTGAAAAAGGTTACAGAGGCCAGAACAGCAGTGGCAAAGGTGGCAGTGGCTATGGCTTGTATGAAGTGAAACAGCTGATGGAACGGAATGGCGGAACCGTAGAGGTTTCCAGCAGAGAAGGTGGAGGTTTTTCGATTTATCTGATGTTTTCTGTTTATCCGGAGGGGAAGGAAGTGAAGGTAGATGGAACGGATCTTATTGGTTGAGGATGATAAAAATCTGTCCTTCATCACAAAACGCCTGCTGGAAAGCAGAGGCTATGAAGTGACTGCAGCCATGAGCTTGACGGAAGCAAGAGAAAAACTGCAGAAAATACGATTTGATTTGATCCTGCTGGATATGATGTTGCCTGACGGCGAAGGAACGCAGCTTTGCGGGGAGATCAGAGAGACTTCTGTATGCCCGATTATTTTTGTCAGCTGCCTCAGCGATAACATGACGAAAATATCTGCTCTGCAGATGGGCGGCGATGATTATGTGACGAAGCCTGTCAATTATGAAGAACTGATTGCAAGGATCCAGGTTAATATTCGCCGTGCAAAGCTGTATAATCTGAAAACGGAAGCAGATGAACTAACTTTCTCCGGACTTCTGGTGAAAAAACAGAAACATGAGGTGTGGTTGACAGATGGAAATGATCTGCCTGTTGCGTTGGTGGATCTGTCTCCCATTGAATACGGTCTGCTGCTTTGTCTGATCGATCATGAAGGAGAACTGATGTTGTATCAGACACTGTATCATCATGTATGGCAGTCGGAGGATATTGGAGATGTTCGTACGGTCATGGTGCATGTTTCTAACCTGCGAAAGAAACTGGGCGATGCAGGAAAGGCACTGATACATACAGTACGCAGTGCCGGATATATTTTCAAACAATAAAAATAAGGACGGATGAGAATTTCTCATTCGTCCTTTTCTGTTTGCTACAGGGAAGCACTTCCGGAAACAGGAAGCTGAATATAGATGGCCATGCCGTTGCCGGGACTGCTTTTTGCATAAATCGTACCGCCAAAGGCTTCGACGATCATCTTTGTCTGAGTCAGGCCAAGGCCATTACCGCTGACACGGTTGGAGCCCTGGAAATTCAGTTCGAATACATGGGTGGTTTCCTCTTCGGAAAGACCGTTGCCCGTATCCTTCAGGATAAGGAAGATATCATCCCCCAAGAGGGAAATGGTGATGATCATATGACCGGGGCGGCCCATATATTTGATGGAATTATCGATGATATTGCGGAAGAGGATGCGGATGCTGTCGGGGTCTGCCTTCATCATCAGTGTTTCACAGGTAGTGGAGAGGTGGAGCTTGATATTCTGCTTTTCTGCAAAAGTCTGCAAACTTTCCATTGCATCTTTTGCGGCGGCGATCAGATCCATTTCTACTGCATTCTTCGGTCTTGCAAGGAAGGTGTGAAGAGCATCGGGGATCACGACGGCTGCCACAGTTCCCTCTTCGGGGGAGGGAAGGATGGTTTCGGAGGAGATCTCATCAGCGATCTCTTCTACGATCTCCTGTACCTGCGCGGGAGAATCGATCAGGCTTTCTCTGACTTCTGCATAAACATCCTTGAAGAAGGCTTCTTCTTCGTTCTGCTTTTGAGAAGGCTGTGATTTGATATATTCTGCTTCATCTTCAAAAACTTCCGCCTCGGGAATGTTGTAAGGATTTTTGTCATCTTCTTCGAATTGGTCTTTCTGCGTCATATCCTCCAGCCAGTTTTCCTCATCTTCCCATTCCTCATCTTCCAGAGAGGACAGGGCGCCGTAATACAACAGCAGCATAGCACTGGTGTGTACGATCAGTCCAATCAGGATAGGGATGCCTTTTCCCCGCAGCTGCATACAGGACAGCAGAATCACAACAAATCCTGCGATAGCGAGAATGGCCAGAAGGATATTTTTTATATTTGATTTTTTGTTTTCCATAGGATTTCACCTCGATTTAGATAAAGTTTATCTGATTTCTTTCCTATTTTCAACATTTCCGTATGATTTTTAGGAAAATATTGAGATTTCTGTTGATTTTTTTAACAAATCTTTAGTTTTCGGTATATGAAAAATGATATAATATGTACAATGATAAGAGTCGAAATTTGTACTGTTTTGGAGGTGCGAAAATGAACAGCAATCCATTATTTCCTTTTGAAAGAAATCGCTACTATGCTGGCAAAATGCTGACCTCTGCAGACTTTGCCGCAGAACAGGGATATGTGAATGATAAAAGAAGATTTCTGAATAATCTGATGTTTGGCTCAGGCATCGTCTGTGGCTGTAATGTATACAGTCTGGATGACCTGTCTATTTTTGTGGAAAGTGGTCTGGCCATTGACCGTCTGGGCAGAGAGATCGTTATTGATACTTCTGTGGTAAAGAAACTTTCTGCTATCCCCGGTTTTGATAGTATCAGCAGCAATCAGGTGACCCTGTGTCTGAAATATAAAGAAGAACAGGTACATCCTGTGTATTCCGTCAATAA
>JAFRZQ010000364.1 GCA_017442465.1 Anaerotignum sp.
ACGGTAGATCCTTCTGAAGCCCAGACTATCACAGGTGCTATCACCATGATGAAGGATATCGTTTCTGATGGGAACACTTACTGGTATCTGATGCTGGAGGGCAGCGAGGATCTGTTTGAAGGCAAGGCCAAAGATCATCTGGAAATCATGAAAAAACAGGTGGGCGGCAGCGCAACAGTGGAATATGTTCCTCAGAGCGATGGTGTGAATACCATTGTTTCCGTAAAATAAATATTGAAATCGAAAGAACAGGTCACACTATCAGGTGCAGGCCTGTTTTTTTGTTTCCGAGGTATAAAAAATCTTACAATTGATTGAATTTTAGACACTTTGGTTGACACTTCGACAATTAAACTGTAAAATATTAAGATAAAATGCGATTATTGTGTGAAAATGTATTTTTTTATAGATTGAGATTATTTTCTACGGAGGTTAGAATCATGAGTGACGAAAGATTCGAAAGAACAAATGGTTCCAGAGGCATGAGTGAAACGGATAAAGGCTACTATGAAGACCTGTACACAGATCTGCCCAAGGAAGTGGTGGATATTCTGATGCAGACACATCCCCTGATGGGCAAAAACGATGATGCGGAATCCACAGCATACCGCAGCCGCCGTCCCCAGAGAAGGGAAGATGTGGAAGAAGTGAGAGAAGCAAGAATGCAGCAGGTGAGCTATGAGATCAATGAAGTTTCCAGAGCACCTCAGCAGGAAGGCGACCCTACACTGTATGTTTCCCGCCGTGCAAGAAACAGAGGCATTGTTTCTGAAGACCTGCCCACATCTGCACCCAGAGCAACAACAGTGCATGATGAAGAATACGATGACGGCATCCAGTATGTCAGCATGATGCCTGCTAAGAGAAAATCCAGAATCGTGGAAGAAGTGACACTGCAGACATCCGCTCCCGCAAAACGCGGCAAAAAAGCAAGAAGAGAAGAAATGCCCTTTGAAGATATGGGCAGAGACCCCAGAGATAACCGTCCCCGCTATGAAGATGTAGACTTCGAAGAAAGGGTGAAACAGGAACATCTGGACAGCCTGTATGATGATTATGATGATGATGATTTCGGCGCAGGCAAAGGCAAACTGGCTATCATTCTGGGCATCGTTGGTCTGATCCTGATCATCTTCCTGATCTTCCGTACAGTAAGTCTGGGCAGCCAGCTGGAAGAAACACAGAATAAACTGACGCAGTCCGAAGAATATAAACAGAAATACGAAGATGTTCAGCTGGAAAAAATGCAGCTGGAAGAACAGCTGGATGCACTGCAGAACCCTGTTGCACCTGAAGACAATGCAGGTGATGATGCAAGCGGCGATGATGCGGCGGATAACAGTGGTACTGCATCCAACAGCGGTACAGCATCCACAGGTGCAGGCAAGGAATATACCATCAAGGAAGGCGACACACTGTGGACCATCGCCCAGAGCCAGATGGGCAACGGCGCGGATTATCAGAAGATCCTGGATGCCAACGGCCTGAAAGAAAGCGATCCTCTGAAAATTGGTTCCAAAATCAAGATCCCTGTAGCGAACTAAGATATAGGAGAAAAACAGCATGAGTGAACTGGAAAAGAAAACTCTTGCGGAATTGAAAGAAATGGCAGTGGAAATGGGCTTAAAGTCCATTTCCGGCCTGAAAAAAAGTGAATTGATTGAGAAGATTGAAGCGAAGCAGTTATCCATGGAACAGACAGTAACGGAAACTGCTTCTGATTTTTCTCGGACAAAAAACGACGAAAATCCGCAGGAACAGACAGAAAAAGAAAAACAGCTCTATGAAGAGACCGGTGAGGGTATTCTGGAAGTGCTGCCCGACGGCTATGGCTTCCTCCGTGCGGAAAACTGCCTGCCCGGCATCAATGACGTTTACGTTTCCCCCGCGCAGATCCGCAGATTCAACCTGCGTACAGGGGATAGAGTAAAAGGCATCATCCGTCCTCCCAGAGAAGGGGAAAAGGTCGGAGGGCTGATTTATGTGCAGACGGTCAATGGGGATGCACCTTTCCTTGCTATCCGCAGACCCAATTTCGAAGACCTGACACCTATCTACCCCGAGGAAAAACTGAAACTGGAAACAGAAAAGCAGGAACTTTCCGGTCGTATTATCGATCTGATCGCACCTATCGGCAAAGGCCAGAGGGGGATGATTGTAGCACCCCCTAAAGTGGGTAAGACGATCCTTTTGACAAAAATGGCCAATGCCATCACAAAAAATCATCCGGAAGTCCATTTGATCGTTCTTTTGATCGATGAACGTCCCGAAGAAGTGACCGACATTCAGCGTTCCATCGAAGGGGAAAACGTACAGATCGTGTATTCTACCTTTGATGAAGAACCGGAGCATCATAAAAAAGTAACGGAAATGGTTCTGGAGCGGGCAAAACGTATGGTGGAACAGGGAAAAGACCTTGTGATCCTTTTGGACAGCATCACCCGTCTGGCAAGAGCCTATAACCTGACCATTCCCCCCAGCGGCAGAACATTATCC
>JAFRZQ010000365.1 GCA_017442465.1 Anaerotignum sp.
GATTTTGTGGATGAAGTGCTGAGTCATTTTGAAAAAGGCGATATCCTTCTGCTGCAGAATGAAGTGAATCTGTTGCCCTATATTGTGGAGCAGGCCTATGCAAAGGGGATGCAGGTTGCACTGAACCCCTCTCCTTTCAATGAAAAACTGAGAGAAGTGGATCTGAAAAAGATCAGTATTTTCCTGCTGAATGAAGTGGAAGGTGGTCAGATCACAGGCATGACAGACCCTGATGATGTACTGGCAAAGATGAGAGAAATGTTCCCCCATGCAAAGATTGTTCTGACCCTGGGTAAGGATGGCGCAAAATATGCAGAGGGTGATGTAACATATTATCAGCCTGTTTTCAAGGTGCAGGCAGTAGATACAACTGCGGCAGGCGATACCTTTACCGGTTATTTTCTGGCAGGTCTGATCGACGGTATGGCGATCCCTGATGTGCTGAAAATGAGTGCCAAGGCATCCTCCATTGCGGTAACGAGAAAGGGCGCGGTGCAGTCTATTCCTATGAAGGAAGAAGTGCTGGAAGCGTTGAAAGAACTGTGATGTTTGCATGAGCACATCTGAATAAAGTAAAAAAGAAATGATCTCCGGACTTTTCCGGAGGTCTTTTTTTGCAGGAAAAAGATTTGTGACAATCGAGGCAGTTTTGTCTCGTTTTTTTTGTTGTTTGCTCAACAAAACGGGGATATAATAAACCTGTTGGAGGCGAAAATGAAATGAAAGAAAGCAGATTTGAATTATTCGATGGATTGATCGCGGCTGCGGGGAAGACACTGCAGCGTATCAAAACAAATAAAATGGAGAAATATGGACTGGGAAGTACACACACGACCTGCCTGTGCAAATTGGGAAAGGCTGGAAATACCGGTGTGACGCAGAAGGAGCTGACAGAGCAGGAAGGCATCGACCGCGCGCAGGTTTCCCGTATCCTGCGGGATCTGGAACAGCAGGAACTGGTAAAGACAGAGGGCGGATCTGCCTATAAAAAGAAATATTGCCTGACAGAAAAGGGATTTGCCGTGGCTAAAGAGATCGGAGATATAATTCTGGAAATCAATCAATATGTGAGTGAGGAGTTTTCCGGAGAAGAGATACAGGTATTTTACAGTGTATTATGCAGGATCAATGATAACCTGAAAAAAGCAGAAGAAAAATATTGCTGATAAAGCAGGAAAGAGGAATACAAATGAAACTTGGAGAGAAACTTTTCTGCAGGGTATTTCAGGGGTTATTTCGAGCGGCTCTGCCTGTACTGCCCTACAGAGAACCTAAAATTCTGAAGGAAGTGAAGATGATCCCGAAATTACTGCAGCAGAAAAAGATCAAGCGTGTTCTTCTGGTGACAGACCCCGGGGTACGCGGCCTGGGGCTGACTAACAGGCTGGAACTGGGACTAAAGGAAGCGGGCATCAAATGTGCTGTATATGATAAAGTCGTGGCGAACCCTACGATCATCAATATTGAAGAGGCAAGAAAACTGCACCTGAAAAGCGGTGTCCAGGCGATCATTGCTTTTGGCGGCGGCTCTGCCATGGACTGTGCGAAGGTGACAGGCGCGAGGGTGGTAAAACCCAGACAGCCTGTTTATAAAATGAAGGGTCTGCTGAAAATCAGGAAGAAACTGCCTCTTTTGATCGCTGTGCCTACCACAGCCGGAACGGGCAGCGAAACCACACTGGCGGCTGTCATTACGGATGCTGGGACAAAACATAAATATCCCATCAATGACTTTTCTCTGATCCCTCATTATGCAGTTCTGGATTATCATGTGACACTGGGCCTGCCCAAAAGTATTACAGCCACAACGGGCATGGATGCCCTGACTCATGCGGTGGAAGCCTATATTGGCAGAAGTACCAATGCATATACCAGAAAAATGGCAGAAGATGCTACAAAGCTGATTTACGAAAATTTGAAAAATGCTTATGATGATGGTAAGAACAGAGAGGCAAGAAGTAATATGCTGGAGGCGGCATACTGTGCCGGTGTAGCGTTTTCACGCTCCTATGTGGGCTATGTCCATGCGGTAGCCCATTCTCTGGGCGGGCAGTATGGAGTGCCCCATGGGCTTGCAAATGCGGTCCTGCTGCCATATTTCCTGGAGGAATATGGTACGGCCTGTCAGGCGAAACTGGCAAAACTGGCCCGTTTTGCGGGCATGGTGCCCAGGCATACCAGTGACTACCGTGCAGCAGCGTATTTTATCCAATGGGTGAAGGATATGAATGCATATATGGGTATCCCTACAAAAATCAAGGAGATCCGGCTGGCAGATATCCCTGTCATGTCTCAGCACGCAGCGGCAGAGGGGAATCCCTTATATCCTGTGCCTGTGCTGATGGATCAGGGAGAACTGGCGGAAATGTATGAACGAGTGATGGAAAGAGGCGAATGATATGCAGATCGAAAAAATCGTACAAAAGCAGAGGGCGTTTTTCAGAACAGGGAAGACCATTCCTTTGGCTTATCGTAAAATTGCCTTGAAAAGATTGGCCCGCACCATTCATGACCATGAAAATGATATTTATGCAGCCCTCAAGGCGGATCTGAATAAATCTGAAACAGAGGCATATATGTGTGAGATCGGCATGACGCTGGCGGAACTGACCCATATGCTGAAGCACATGAGCTGCTGGGCACAGAAGGCGTATAAACGGACGCCTCTGGCACAGTTTTCCGCCACCAGTTTCACCATTAAGGAGCCTTATGGCGTGGTTCTCATCATGTCGCCCTGGAACTATCCATTCCTGCTGACGATGGGACCTCTGATCGGGGCCATCGCTGCGGGCAACTGTGCGGTGGTAAAACCCTCTGCCTATGCTCCTGCCACTTCTCAGGTCATCAGAATGATTTTAAGAGAGTGTTTTGATGAAGAATACGTGGCGGTGGTAGAAGGCGGCAGAATGGAAAATCAGGCACTGTTAGACCAGAGATTTGACTATATCTTCTTTACTGGTGGAGTCAGCGTGGGTAAGGAAGTCATGGCAAAGGCGGCCAGACACCTGACTCCTGTAACGCTTGAACTGGGCGGAAAAAGCCCCTGTATCGTAGACAAAACAGCGAAACTGGATCTGGCGGCAAAACGTATCGTTTTTGGTAAACTGCTGAACTGCGGCCAGACTTGCGTTGCGCCGGATTATATTCTGGTGGATCAGGCGGTGAAAGAGGAATTCATCGGTTATCTGAAAAAGTGGATCATGAAAATGTACGGTGAGAAAGCAACAGAAAACAAAACCTATGTAAAGATGATCAACCAGAAGCATTTTGACCGTGTGACAGGGCTGATCGATCCTGAGAAGGTGGTGTTTGGCGGCGGCTGGAACGAAGATACCATGCAGATCGAACCAACCATTATGGACAATGTGACCCCTGAGGATGCCATTATGCAGGAAGAGATCTTCGGACCTGTGCTGCCTGTCATCTCTGTGGGAAATATGCAGGAGGCGGAAAGATTTATCTGCGACAGAGAAAAACCTCTGGCATTGTATCTGTTTACCCAGGACAGAAAGCTGGCAGACTGTTTTCTGAAGCATGTGCCTTTTGGCGGCGGCTGCATCAATGATACCATTATCCACCTGGCAACATCACACATGGGATTTGGTGGTGTTGGCAACAGCGGTATGGGCAGTTATCATGGGAAGAAGAGTTTTGAAACCTTCAGTCATGAAAAAAGTATCGTGAAAAAGCATACCTGGATGGACATGCCTTTCCGCTATGCGCCCTATGCTGGATGGCAGGATAAGCTGATCCGAATGTTTCTGAGATAAGAAAAGAGTCCGAATGGACTCTTTTTTTAATGCATATTTTTGGCCTGAAACATGGCATAAATGAACCCGAAGGTATAGCAGAGGATGGAGATGGCAGCCAGAGGCTTTGGCATGACGCCGGTGGCTTTGGTGACTACAAAGCAGGCCAGCATCAGCCCTGCACTGAAAATGGAGGAAAGCAACACTTTTCGCATCAGGCTCAGGGCTGTTTTCTTTGCCAGGGGATCATCTGCAAATTCCTTCAGCAGTGTGGACTCATTTTTCAGCAGTTTGATGCTTTCCTTATAGAGGAAATAAGCGATGCCTGCCATGAAAAGGATATATATCAGCATGGATGTGCCTCCTTAAGATCATATTTTTTACAGTGTAACATTTTATGGGAGGAAAAGCAAATCTCTGCAGGATAAAAGGGTTTGTATACAAAAGGCTTTAGCGGAGTAAAAGAAATTCGCGAAAAAAAGCCATGTACGGAAAAAAGAACAGGCAGTTTTGACGGAAAGGTTGAAAAAAGAGAAAGAAAGTGATACTTTTATAGGGCAAAGCACAACAGCGTCAACGCGTGTGTGCGTGTGTGTAATAACGTAAAAAGGGAAGAAGGTTTATGAAATGAATGAAGGTTTGGAAAAGAGATATGGCTTATTGACAGCCATCGCCATGGTAGTTGGTATCGTAATCGGCAGTGGTGTATTCTTCAAAGCGGAAAAAGTACTGGTTGCAACAGGCGGTGACCTGCCTACAGGGCTTCTGGCATGGTTCCTGGGCGGTATGGTAATGGTCATCTGTGCCTATAACTTTGCGATCATGGCGACAAAGCATGAAAAGGTAAGCGGTGTTGTTGACTATGCGGAAGTGCTGGTTGGCCCCAGATATGCATACTTCTTTGCGTGGTTTGCAGCGGTGATCTATTTCCCTGCGATGACATCTGTTGTAGCATGGGTAGCGGCAAGATATTTTGGTGTACTGATGGGCTGGGAAATCGTTGGGCCTCAGGTTATGGTGCTGTCCGGCGTGTTCCTGGTAGGCAGCTATGTAATCAATGCACTGGCGCCGAAACTGGCCGGCAAACTGCAGGTAACAACAACAGTGGCAAAACTGATCCCTCTGTTCCTGATGGCCATCGTTGGTACTATTTTCGGGATGAAAAATGGTGTGCTGTCCGCGAATCTGTCTTCCGGTGCCATCGTGGAAGTAAGCGGCAACCCTCTGTTTACAGCAGTGGTTGGTACCTGCTTTGCTTATGAAGGCTGGATCTGTGCAACATCCATCAACGCAGAGCTGAAGGATTCCAAGAAAAATCTGCCCCGTGCGCTGACATTCGGGTCTCTGTTTGTTGTGCTGGTGTATATGGTTTACTATGTTGGCCTGGCTGGTGCTGTTGAAAATGAAATCATGATGGCAGGCGGCGAAACAGGTGCAAGGATCGCTTTTGAGACTGTATTTACAAAATTTGGCGGTACACTGCTGTTTGTATTCGTTGTGATCTCCTGTCTGGGCACGCTGAATGGTCTGATGATGGCGAATACAAGATCCTTCTACGCAATGGCGGCAAGAAATGTCGGTCCCAGACCCCGCGTATTTGCAGTGGTGGATGAAGTGACAAAAATGCCTACAAACTCTGCACTGCTGGGTCTGATGATGGCTATGATCTGGCTGGCATATTTCTATGGTGCAAACCTGGCACCTGAACTGTGGTTTGGTCCTTTCTGCTTCGATAGTTCCGAACTGCCTATCGTAACCATTTATGCAATGTATATCCCCATTTTTGTGATGCAGATGGTGAAGGAAAAAGAAATGAGCACAATGCATCGAATCGTGGCACCTGTTCTGGGCATTATCGCCAGCTGCTTCATGGTGCTGGCAGCCATCGTTTCTCTGGGCAAAGCGATCATCTATTACATGATCCTGTTTGCAGTGGTTATGGTGATCGGTATGCTGATGAAGAATTACGGTCATAATGAATGATACAGATAATGAAAATATCCACCGAAAAAACGGTGGATATTTTTTATGATAATATTGACATATGTCGAAATGGGTGTATACTGGAGTAAAGCAACATATGTCGAAAATAAAGGAGGCGGTTCTATGGCGAGGCCGAGAAAATGCAGACGTGTCTGCGGGATGCCCCGAAACAACAGTTTCGCCCCCATGGGTCTTTGGGATGGTACAGAAAGGATCATTATGGCGGTGGATGAATATGAGACCATTCGTTTGATCGATCTGGCAGGCTATACCCAGGAGGAATGTGCCGAACAGATGGGAATTGCCCGTACGACGGTGCAGGGGATCTATAATGACGCAAGGCAGAAGCTGGCAGATGCACTGGTCAATGGTAAAACATTATTTATCGAAGGCGGAGATGTGGATCTTTGTCAGCGGGAAAGTGCCGGCTGCGGCAGAAAATGCGGACAGATCTGTTGCAAAAAAGAGGGAAAATAATATTTAGGAGATGAATACAAATGAGTGAAAATTGTTCTCATAACTGCGGAAGCTGCACTGCAAACTGCAGCAGCAGAAAACCTGCAGATTTTTTAGTGCCCCCCAATCAGCACAGCAATATCAAAAAGGTGATCGGTGTTGTCAGCGGGAAGGGCGGCGTTGGCAAATCCATGGTGACATCTACCCTGGCGGTGCTGACAAACAGAAAAGGAAAGAAAACAGCGATCCTGGATGCAGATATCACAGGTCCTTCCATTCCAAAAGCATTTGGTGTGAAGGATAAGGCTTATGGCAACCAGCTGGGCATGCTGCCCTGTGAATCTAAAACAGGGATCGAAATGATGTCCATCAACCTGCTTTTGGATAATGATACAGACCCTGTTGTGTGGAGAGGTTCTATCATTGCCAATACAGTAAAACAGTTCTGGCAGGACGTTGTATGGGGCGATGTGGACTATATGTTCATCGATATGCCCCCCGGTACAGGCGATGTTCCTCTGACGGTATTCCAGTCCATTGCGCTGGATGGTATTATCATCGTAACGACCCCTCAGGATCTGGTGAGCATGATCGTGGATAAGGCTGTGAAGATGGCACAGCTGATGAATGTGCCTATTCTGGGCATCGTGGAAAATATGTCTTACTTCAAATGTCCCGATTGCGGCGGCATCCATAAGATCTTCGGTGACAGCAATATCGAAATGATCGCAGCGAAACATAATATCCCTGTGGTATGCAAGCTGCCTATCGACCCTTCTGTGGCAGCAAAGTGCGACAGAGGTCTGGCGGAAGAATATGAAGGCGAATGGCTGGATCCTATGGTGGATTTCCTGGAAAAGATGAAATAAGAGAAGCTACAATATAAAAGGAGAGAATAAAATGAAAACAAAAATTGCGGTAACATACGAAAACGGTGAAGTGTTCCAGCACTTTGGTCATACAAAGGAATTCAAATTCTACACAGTAGAAGACGGCAAAATCATTGATACAGAAATCGTGCCTACACTGGGCAGCGGTCACAGCCTGCTGGCAGATTTTCTGCTGCTGAATGGTGCAACAGTTCTGATCTGCGGCGGCATTGGTGGCGGTGCAAAAGCTGCACTGGCAGCAAAAGGCATTGAACTGCGCGGCGGCGTAAGCGGCAATGCCGATGAAAAAGCCCAGGCGTTTGTAGATGGTACACTGGAATTCAATGCGGCAGTGGAATGCAACCATCACCACGACCACGATCATGAAGGCTGCAGTGAACACGACCACCATTGCGGTGGGCATTGTCACTGATTGGTCTGGCAAAAAAAGTCAATGAGCCCCCCACTGGAGGGGCTTTTTTATTGTCTCTGCAGCGGTGAAAAATACTTCGATGATGTCAAAAAAAAATTGCCGGATAAATTACATAAACAGAAATAAATGGAAAATTATTACATTTTATATAAATAAATGGTAAAAAGTGGGTTGTATATATTGCACAATCTATAATATGGAAAAGAATGGAAAAAAATAAAAGTGGATAAAATTGTAAATATATGGAAAAATGCAAGGAAAATTAGTGCGATTTGCACAAATGGAAAAAGAGAGATGAAATAGTTATTCGTTCAAACTGTGCTAAATTCCGAAAAGGAAAGTTGTCTTAACAATATCTTTATCCGTCGTCGATTTATAAAAATACTTGAGGGAAATAGGTGGAATTTATATTGAAAATATACAAAAAATGGAAAGATTGCGTGCAACGTATTAGAAAAAAGTGCTTGTTTTTTTCGGAAAATGAAGTAAAATGAGAATAGGTATCTGAATCTGGATGAGTTATTCTTCCGATTCTTTTTTTGAGAGATTTTTTCTGTTTTTTCGTGGGGATGGAAAAGATTTATTCAGGAGAACTCATCGTTAGATTCCGGCCACGTAATTATAATACTCTATTAAAATAGGGAGGGAATTATAAATGGAAGCTTTTAACAATTTCGTAACTGCGATTAACGGCGTAGTATGGGGTCCCGTAATGCTGGTTCTGCTGATCGGTACACACGTTCTGCTGTCCGTTAGAACAAAGTTCATCCAGAGAA
>JAFRZQ010000039.1 GCA_017442465.1 Anaerotignum sp.
ATGTTTTTGTCGATGTAGTCAGCCAGGATCTTACCAGCATCGTCACGGGACAGACCGAATGTCATCTGTGTCAGGTCGTTTGTACCGAAGGAGAAGAATTCAGCTTCTGTAGCGATTTCATCAGCTGTCAGAGCAGCTCTGGGGATTTCGATCATTGTACCAACCAGATATTCCAGTTTTCTGCCTTTTGCTTCGAATACTTTTTCAACTGCTTCTACTACGATATTCTTAACGAATTTCAGTTCTTTGATTTCACCGATCAGAGGGATCATGATTTCGGGAACGATGTTGATGCCTTCTTCTTCGGATACTTCAACAGCAGCTTCCATGATTGCTTTTGCCTGCATTCTTGCGATTTCAGGATAGCTTACAGCCAGACGGCAGCCACGGTGACCCATCATAGGGTTCAGTTCGTGCAGACCTCTTGCTTTGATCTTCAGTTCTTCTACTGTTTTGCCTGTCATTTCAGCCAGCTGAGCGAATTCTTCATCTGTGTTAGGCATGAATTCATGCAGAGGAGGATCCAGCAGACGGATTGTAACAGGTCTTTCTTTCATTGCTCTGTAGATGCCTTTGAAGTCTTCTTTCTGGAAAGGTTCGATACCAGCCAGAGCCGCTTCTCTTTCTTCTACTGTATCAGACATGATCATCTTTCTGAATTTCATGATTCTGTCAGCTTCGAAGAACATATGCTCTGTTCTTGTCAGACCGATACCTTCTGCGCCGAAGTCGATCGCAACCTGAGCGTCGTGAGGTGTATCAGCGTTTGTTCTTACTTTCAGGCTTCTCTTAGCATCTGCCCATTTCATGAATGTTTCGAAGTTGCCTGTGATTTCAGCTTCTACTGTAGCAATGTCTTCGCCGTAGATGTTACCTGTGGAACCATCCAGGGAGATATAGTCGCCTTCTTTGAATGTCTGACCACCCAGTGTGAATGTTTTTGCTTCTTCATTCATTTTGATTTCTTCACAACCGGATACGCAGCATGTACCCATACCACGAGCTACTACTGCAGCGTGAGATGTCATACCACCACGTACTGTCAGGATACCCTGAGATGCAGCCATACCTTCGATATCTTCGGGGGATGTTTCCAGACGAACCAGAATTACTCTGTCGCCTGCTTCTGCAGCTGCTTTTGCTTCTTCTGCTGTGAAGTATACTTTACCAGCAGCAGCACCGGGAGATGCGGGCAGACCTTTGCCGATTGCTTTTGCAGCTTTCAGCGCAGCCTGGTCGAATGCAGGGTGCAGCAGCTGATCCAGCTGTTTGGGTTCTACTCTCATCAGAGCTTCGTCTGTTGTGATCAGGCCTTCTTCTACCATTTCAACAGCGATTCTCAGAGCAGCGTTAGCTGTTCTCTTACCATTTCTTGTCTGCAGGAAGAACAGTTTACCTTCTTCGATAGTAAATTCCATATCCTGCATATCTTTATAGTGGTTTTCCAGTTTGTTAGCGATTTCCATGAACTGGCCATATACGTTAGGCATATCTTCTGCCAGTTTTGCGATGGGGTTAGGTGTACGAACGCCGGCTACAACGTCTTCGCCCTGTGCGTTAACCAGGTATTCACCCAGCATTGCTTTTTCACCTGTTGCAGCGTTTCTTGTGAACGCTACGCCAGTACCGGATGTGTCACCCATGTTACCGAATACCATCATCTGAACGTTAACTGCTGTACCCCAGCTGTAAGGGATGTCGTTCATTCTTCTGTAAACGAATGCACGAGGGTTATCCCAGCTGCGGAATACTGCCATAGCTGCTTCCAGCAGCTGTTCTTTAGGATCCTGAGGGAATTCTTTGCCCTGGTCATCCAGATAGATCTGTTTGAAGATTGCTGTTACTTTTTTCAGGTCTTCTGCTGTCAGATCTGTGTCGTATTTCGCACCAACTTCTTCTTTGTATTCGTCCAGTCTTCTTTCGAATTTGGATTTGGATACACCGATTACTACGTCTGCGAACATCATGATAAATCTTCTGTAAGAGTCGTAAGCGAATCTGGGGTTGTCTGTTTTCTTAGCCAGACCTTCAACGGAAATGTCATTCAGACCCAGGTTCAGAACTGTATCCATCATACCGGGCATGGATGCTCTTGCACCGGAACGTACGGATACCAGCAGGGGATTTTCGGGATCGCCCAGTTTTTTGCCAGCCAGTTCTTCCAGTTTGCCCAGAGCTACTTCGATCTGTTCGATCATTTCATCTGTCAGTTTTTTGCCGCCTTCGTTATATTCTGTACAAGCTTCTGTAGAAATTGTGAAGCCGTGAGGAACGGGCAGGCCCAGGTTTGTCATTTCAGCCAGGTTTGCACCTTTACCGCCAAGCAGGTTTTTCATGGAAGCGTTACCTTCGCTGAACATATAAACGTATTTCTTGCTCATGTTACATTACCTCCTGTAAACATTTTGGATGTAAAATCGTCTTTGTGTTTGTACTTCATAAATCAACTTAATACACCGATCACAAAAACATTCCGCTAAAAATTATACCATCTTTGTCAAAAAACCACAACATCTCCAATTCCTTCTCGTCGCTTTTTACATTTGCGTCGGTGGGACATTTTCCGCTTTGCCAAATCCGCAGAATATTTTCCCATCAGGAAACAAAAAACTAGGTGTTTTTGCCAAAGATTTCCGTATGTATTTTTTAGTGGGTCAGCAAAGTGCCAAGTGGGACATATGCGACCCACAAGAAACCACTTTCTTCTTCTGTAACAGGAAAGAATAATCTCCCCTATATTAAGAATACCTTATCTCCCATCATTATACAAGTATTTCTTTTTATCCTCAGGACACCTTTCGTCCCACACACAAAAAAAGGCAAACTCTTTCGAGTTTGCCTTTGATTTCATTTGATGAAGTATCGATTACAGGATACCGCCAACTGCCAGGAACAGAGGAGCGAATACCAGAGATACAACTGTCATCAGTTTCAGCAGGATGTTGATGGAAGGACCGGAAGTATCTTTGAAGGGGTCACCAACTGTGTCACCGATAACTGCAGCTGCGTGCGCATCGGAACCTTTACCGCCGTGGTGGCCTTCTTCGATGTATTTCTTCGCGTTATCCCATGCACCACCAGCGTTGGACATGAAGATCGCCATCATAACACCGGATGCCAGGGAACCAGCCAGCAGACCGCCCAGAGCGGATGTGCCCAGCAGCAGACCAACAGCGATAGGAGCTGCAACTGCCATGATACCGGGTACCAGCATTTCTTTCAGAGCTGCTGTTGTGGAGATTTCTACACATTTTTTGTAGTCAGGTTTGCCTGTACCTTCCATGATGCCAGGGATTGTACGGAACTGACGTCTAACTTCTTCGATCATTTCGAAAGCTGCTTTACCTACAGACTGCATTGTAAATGCGGAGAACAGGAAAGGCAGCATACCGCCAACCAACAGACCAATGATTACCTTAGGATCCAGCAGGTCGATTACGGACAGTTTTACTGCTTCAGCGTAGGATACGAACAGAGCCAGAGCTGTCAGAGCAGCGGAACCGATCGCAAAACCTTTACCCATAGCAGCTGTTGTGTTACCAACTGCGTCCAGTTTGTCTGTGATTTCTCTTACGGAGTGATCCAGACCGGACATTTCTGCGATACCACCAGCGTTATCCGCTACAGGACCGTAAGCGTCAACGGCTACTGTGATACCTGCTGTTGCCAGCATACCTACTGCGGACAGAGCAATACCATACAGACCGCATACTGTGTAAGCGATGTAGATACCAACTACGATCAGCAGGATTGTGATAGCTGTGGATTCCATACCAACAGCCAGACCGGAGATGATTGTTGTAGCAGGGCCAGTTTCGGACTGGTCTGCGATTTTCTTAACGGATTTGTAGTCACCGGATGTGTACATTTCTGTTACAACACCGATGATCTGACCAACTACCAGACCAGCGATAACTGCGATAGCTGCTTTGAAGTCACCAAACAGTTTCATGGACAGTGCTACGGAGCAGATTGCTACCAGTACAGCAGCTGTGTAGGAACCTGTTTTCAGAGCTTTGTGAGGGTTTGCTTTTTCGTCGCCTTTAACGAAGAATGTACCGATGATCGCAGAGATGATACCTGCGCCGGACAGCAGCAGAGGGAACAGAGCGCCTTCTGCAGAGAAATAGATCAGACCCAGTGTGATTGCGGAGATGATGGAACCAACATAGGATTCGAACAGGTCAGCACCCATACCAGCAACGTCACCTACGTTATCGCCTACGTTGTCGGCAATAACAGCGGGGTTACGAGGGTCATCTTCAGGGATACCAGCTTCTACTTTACCTACCAGGTCAGCACCAACGTCGGCTGCTTTTGTGTAGATACCGCCGCCAACACGACCGAACAGCGCGATGGAGGAAGCACCCAGAGAGAAACCGAACAGGATGTCAGCATTGCCTGTGAATGCATAGATTGCGCCTACGCCCAACAGACCCAGACCAACTACGCACATACCCATAACTGCACCGCCGGAGAATGCGATAGACAGGGCTTTGTTCATACCGCTTGTTCTAGCTGCGTTTGCAGTTCTAACGTTTGCATTTGTTGCTACTTTCATACCAAAGAAACCTGCCAGTGTGGAGAAGATCGCACCAACTACGAAGCAGATTGCTGTAGGCCAGTTTACACCGAAACCGATCGCTACGAACAGAACCGCTGCAAAGATTACCAGAATTTTGTATTCTGCTCTCAGGAAAGCGTTTGCACCTTCTCTGATGGAACCAGCGATTTCTTTCATTCTGTCTGTACCTTCATCCATAGCATTTACTTTGCCTGCCAGAACGAAAGCAAACAGCAGCGCCACGATACCCAGAACAGGCGCCAGATAAACTAAACTTGTCATAATAATAATCCCCCTGTTTCTTAATAAATAGTGGATAATGATAATAACGTGGAATATGCAAACCTTCCTCGTCGAAGGTTCCTTCCTCCACAGAACAGCGTCTGCCTTTTTTCACGAATGCCCCGAGGGGCGTCATGAAAAAAACAAATACACTGCCAACAACCTTCCGTGCGTAAAGCCCTGTTCTTTTTCTGCACAACGGTGCGGCGTGTATCTTTCCAACGTCTCCCTGTGGACCAAGTCATATTCTGTCCCACTGAATAGTATAAACGATTGTATACATAAAAATCAAGCCCTCATGTATACGCAGATATACTAAATTTCCGCATAAATTTTGTAATTTTTGAACAATTTTTCATGTATCCGCAAAGATAACGTAAAAAACCCCTTCCTTTTATATAGGAAGGGGTCGATCTCATCAACACAGGAACTGAGCGATCAATGGCAATGTTACTACAGAAAAAATCGTGGAAACAAAGGTATACTGAGATGCTCTTTTTTCATCAGCACCATACTGATCCGCAAAGGAAGGCAGGGCTGCTGCCGCAGGTGTTGCCATCAGCACCACCAGCACACTTAACGCCATACCGCTCATGAAGGTATGGCAGATGGCTTTTGTAATGATCGGCATAACGATCAGGGTAAAGAAGCTGAAGATATATACCACTTTGTCCTTAAAGATTTCTTTTACATTTGCCGCCGCCAGCAGAGAACCGATATAGATCATGGACAGACAAACCGTTGTATTTGCGGAATACTGCATCACATCATACACAGGCTGAGGCAGATGGATCTCATTTACAAAACAGAACACACCAACCACTGCAGAAATGCAGATCAGACTGGTGCAGATCTCCTTCGCCATGGTTTTCAGATTCTTTTTCTGGTCACTGCCCATTGCAAACAGCACGGAGCAGACCGTAAACAGGAATACGTTGCATGTGAACATAACTGCCACACAGAAGATCAGCCCTTCTGCCCCATACATAGCCAAAATCAGAGGCTGGCCCATAAAAATAACGTTGCTGTAAACGCCGCCGCCGCTGAAAAGTCCCAGATCTGCAGGCTTCATCTTCATAAATTTGCCCACGATGAAAAACATCAGAGCACCAACGCAGCACATACCGTAGGTTGCCAGGCAGGTTACCAGAAATCCTCTGAAAATTTCAGGAGAATAGTCTCTCTGCAGAAGAACTACCATGTTACAGGGCACTGCCACTCTGGTCAGAACGATAGATAACCCCTTCGCATTGGCAATGGACAGGATATTCTTTTTATGTAAGATGACCCCAACGATCATCAGGATGACCATGGTGATCAACTGGTAAATAACAGGAATTGCCATTCCAAACTTCCTTTCTATATCAAAAAAGAGTACAAAACTTCCGATTTTTCAATCAGAACCTATTGTACTCTTGTTTTCCTTCTTTTGCAATGCCGGCAGTACAATTATTTTTCCTTCCGGCATTTCTTTTCCATCAGCCAAAGCATCAGCCATGCCGCCACTGTGCCGCAGACAGCCCCGCCCAGCACATCTGTCGGGAAATGCACTCCCAGATACAGACGGGAAAAACCCATCACTGCCGCAAAAATATAAGCTACGATCCCCCATTTTCTGTTGATGGCATAGATGGCCGTTGCTGCCGCAAAGGATGCCGCCGTATGCCCGGAAGGAAAAGATGCATCCCCTACCGGCGGGATGAGGATATCATAATCCAGCAGCACATACGGTCTGGTGCGGTTCACCAGCGGTTTTAGGATCACATTGCACGCAAGAAAATTCCCCGCCAGAGAAAGCAGCACCATAAGCCCCCGTTTTCTCCAGATTTTATTTTGAAATCCCAGCAACAGAAAAACGACCCCAATAGCGATCCAGACAAACCCTTTATTGCCCAGTCTGGAAATAAAAATCATCCCATCGTCCAGAACAGGATGTGCAAAGAACTCTTTCAGCCAGAGCAGCAGCCTGCCGTCCATTTCCAAAAGCCACTCCATATCAGTGACCTCCTTTTATTTTTCTTATTTTATCCCTGCAGTTCCCGTTTCATCCGTTCCAGTACCCGCTCCAGTTCAAAGGATGCCATCAGGCGATGATCTTCCTTATCCAGCAGGCGGAAATGCCCGGAGATCAGGTTCTGCTGAATGCGGAAGCCTTTTTTCTTCATGATCTCCCGCCACCATACCTTGCCGCCCATGGTTTTGGGATACTGCGGCTCCGCCTCGGCAAAAGCCAATGCCTCCACCAGATCCGTCAGCTCGCCGCCAAAGGTCTCTTGCAGGATGATACTTTCGCTGAAGATGGCCGCAAATGCTGCCGCTCCTGTCCAGCCCAGAGAACTGCGGCCCTTTTCGATCTCTACCAGCGTTTTCTTGGAGATCCCCAGTACTGCCGCCATTTTCTCCTGGGTAAACCCATATTCCTTACGCACAGATTTCAGACTTGCATCCATCTGCACTGCAAAATCCTTTTTCGTCATCCTTCCACCCTCCCTTTTGTGTAATGTTACACTTTCTGAAAGGCTCTGTCAATTCCATAAAAAAGGACGGCTTTCGCCGTCCTTTCCGTTCTTATTCTCAGCCTTTTGCAATTTTGCTTACCAGACCTTCATTTGTAAATGTCAGTTTCACGTCTTTGCCGTTGCCGTCACCGCAGACAGAAACAGCGTTAATTTACGCTTCATAATTTTGACCTCCTTCATGGATTGAAGCATCCTCCGTCAGCCTGCCCGTTTCCGTTCCAGATCTTCGATAAGGCTAACGATATAGCTGTTGGTGGTAATAGAAGTGCTTTCAATGGACGCTTCTGCCTCCATGGCTGCCGCATCTGCTTTTCTTTTGACGGCATCCATTTCATTTTGTTCCATCCCCTTCTGCATTCGCAGCCCGATAATGGCCGTGTGTCCTTCCACCACCACTGCCGTGCCAATGACCCCCTCGATCTGATCCAGCCGCATTTTTATGGCCAGCGCCCGTTCCTCCGGCGTCTTGTCTCCAACCTCCTGCTCTGCTTTCACAAAATGCAGCTGCTGCTGAGATTCTTCCGTCATTTCCGCCCTGCACCCCGTCAGAAAAAGCAACATCCCAAATACGATCCATTTTTTCATCTTTCCCGCCTCCTTTGCCTTTATTATGACAAAAATGCCGAATTCCTATGAAATGCAGGATTTGTCATTCATTTTTTCGCCAAAAGGTGTATACTGAAAGCAGGAAAAATAAAAAAGGAGGACTTTTTTATGGAAGAAAGAAAACATTACCGCATTGCGCTGAATGAATTAAGAGAAAACCCCGACAAAGGCATTTACCTCACCCAGAATGAACTGAAAAAATATGGTATCTTCGCAGGACTGCTCCTGTTCCTGCTTGGTATTGTTGCCCTTTTCGACCGAAAGCATTAAAAAAAGCCTCTGCCATATGGCAGAGGCCTTTTTCATTTCTTAAAAACTATTCTTTATTGTACAATCAGAAACCGTAATCAGTGATATCCAGGTCTGCCTGAGAAACCACTGCATCGTCTGCATCAGAAGTGAAGTAAATTATGAAGCTGCCTTCATAATCAGAGTCTTCCATCACAACATCCCATTCCCAGTAATCGCCGTCTTCCCAGTAAGGAGCGCCCAGCAGGTCTGTTACTTCCGCTTTTGTCATACCGAATTTCACGCCCAGAATGGATACATTCTGATCTACGGGTTCTTCTGCGTATGTAGCCATGCCGATTCCATCTGCTTCTGCTTCTGTAATGGGCAGAGCGTCTTCCCCGCCGTTGTAGTAATTAGGGATCACCACATAATCTTCCGCTTCATCCAGGAAAGCATATGCAGAATAGAATTCATCGGCATACAGTTCGATATCACGCAGAGATTCTTCATTATAGATAGTCCCAGCAGCAGCAGCGATATCATCAAAATCATAAGGCAGTGCTACATTTGTACCCTTGATCATGATAGCTGCATCTGCCATTTTCAGTGTCAGTTTGCCATCTACCGCTTTTCCAACAGTTCCTGCAGTGCTTTCGCCGCCATTTTCTTCTACCGCAGGTGCCTGTGCCCCGTCATCGGAGCCACCGCCGCCGCATGCGGGCAGAAGCAGAAGTGCAAATGCCATTGTTGCCATCATTGCTGTTCTCATCATTTTCTTCATACCAATTTCCCCTTTCTTTTTTGTTCCACATTTGTCAGCTTATCTGAACGACGTACCGCCGCCTTCAGCCTTGCTCATCAGAACTTTGCTGCTGATCATGCCTTCAGCATCAAATTCATGGTGTACTGTATAGTCTTTGGATGCATACATTTCCATTTCTTCTGTGGCATCCTTTGTATCCGTCAGTTTCTGCCAGTCTGCTTTATCAACAACAATGTTATTTGCTGTATAAACACATTCTTCGTCGATCACAAAGCTTGTTTCACGCAGGGGCAGTTCGCTGCCTTCCCACAGGAATGTGTCAGGATCGCTCATATCCACTCTGCACAGATATGCCACACCGTCATTGAAATCTGTGTAATACAGATATTTGCCGTCCAGTACGGGAGCATAAGAAGGTGTATATGTGATATTCAGTTCTTCGCCTGCTGTTGTGTTGTACAGATGCAGAGATTCTTCGTCGGCGTCATCCTGGAATACCATCCAGTCAGCGCAGATGAAATAAGGATAGTAAATTTCCTTATCCACTACCATTTTCAGATCCTTACCTTCCATATCTGTGGATACGAAATGATAATCTTCATCGGTAAAATACAGTCTGCCGTCATGGATCTGCAGATAATCGCACATACCTTCATACAGGACTTTCGCGTCGCTACCGTCTGTTTTCACACGGCAAACTGCTTCCCAGTCTCTCAGGTAGTACAGGTAATCCCCGTCCATGCACAGATACAAAGCAGTACCTTCTTTATCCAGAATCTTTGCTTCATCAAATTCAGGGAAATCCCCTTTCATATGGAACGGCATTGCTGCCAGATTGCCATCAAGAGATTCGCTGTGCGTCAGGCCATACAGCACTTCATCTTTTACGAGATAGCGGCCATAATTCATAAAGCTGCTCATTGCCATGGTTTCATCTGCATCAAAATCAGG
>JAFRZQ010000366.1 GCA_017442465.1 Anaerotignum sp.
CGATGTTTTCTTTGCAGAAGCAAGAAAATACGGTTCCGCTATGGAAATGGCTCTGTCCGATGACAATATCCCCCTGTCCGTATATGACAACCTGATCGAAACCGTCAACAAAAACCTGCCTCTGCTGCACCGTTATGTTTCCATTCGCAAAAAGGAACTGGGTGTGGACGAACTGCATATGTATGATCTGTATGTACCTCTGGTGCCCGATGCAGATGTGAAGATCCCTTACACAGAAGCAAAGGAAACAGTCAAAGAAGCCCTGAAAGTCATGGGCGAAGAATACAGCGCGGCACTGGAGCACGGTCTGGAAAGCGGCTGGATTGATGTTTACGAAAACAAAGGCAAGCGCGGCGGTGCTTATTCCTGGGGCAGCTACGGCGTACATCCCTTCGTTCTGCTGAACCATAACGACACCATCAACAGCATGTTCACACTGGCTCATGAAATGGGTCATGCTCTCCATAGCTTCTTCACATGGAAGAAACAGCCTTATCTTTACGCTGACCACAAAATCTTCGTAGCAGAGGTAGCATCCACATGTAATGAAGCCCTGCTGATGGAACATCTGCTGAAAACAACAGAGGACAAAGTGATGAGAAAGTACCTCATCAACTATTTCCTGGAACAGTTCCGCGGCACTTTGTTCCGCCAGACCATGTTTGCAGAATTTGAAAAAATTACCCATTCCATGGTTGAAAAAGGTGAACCCCTCACATGGGAAGGTATGAACCAGATCTATCGTGACCTGAATGTCAAATATTTCGGCGAAGACATTATCATTGACCCTGAAATCGATATTGAATGGGCAAGGATCCCTCATTTCTACAATGCCTTCTATGTATATCAGTATGCAACAGGCTACAGCGCGGCCATTGCCCTTTCCAGAAAAATTCTGAACGAAGGTCAGCCTGCTATCGACGCATATCTGGATTTCCTGTCCAAAGGCGACAGCGAATATTCCATCGATCTGCTGAAGGGCGCAGGGGTGGATATGTCCGCTTCCGAGCCTATTGAAAATGCGATGCAGCTGTTCAAAGAACTGCTGGATGAGTTCGAAACCCTTTAAGTTCTTGAGGACTCCGTCCTCAAACTCCTGCCAAGGGGATAATCCCCTTGGAACCCTATACGCAAAAAAGAGAAACTCAAAATGAACCGATCCAGTAAAATCGGACAATAGCAAAAAAAGACCTCCTATTGTAGAATTAAAACTACAAGAGGAGGTCTTTCTATGTCCAGAAAATATGAAAAAGTAAAAGATTTAATACCTGTTGCCATGTCTATGTTGGAAGATGGGAAATCTTACAAACAAATTGCTGAAGAACTGGGATTTCAAGATGAAAAAGTAGTTAGCAATCTACTGTATCGTGCAAGACACCCTAAAACAAAACCTATTCCGAAATATCGAGGAAAAAAGCCAGCTAAAACTTTGCAGGAATATAAATATGAAAATAAACGATTAAAAATGGAAAATGAATTGCTGCGGGATTTTCTCTCGCTCATCGGAAAGGAGTGAAAGCCTCTGTAAAATATAAAGTGATCTATCGCCATAAAGATGTTTATTCTATCAGTGAAATGTGCCGTTTTTTTGAAGTTTCCAGAAGTGGATATTATGACTTTGTAAACAGATTGGATATTCAAGCAAGTGATCTGCCTTTGGCTCAAATGATACAACAGTGTCAGGAGCAATGTCACAATACTTATGGATATCGTAGAGTACATATCTGGCTGGAACGACAAGGAATTTATAAAAACCCAAAAACAGTTCTCCGCGTTATGCGAAAATACAACCTTCTTGCTGTAATACGCCGCAAAAAGTACAAACACTATGGAGATGCACTGCACCGTTATCCAAACCTACTGAACAGAAATTTCCGGGCTGACAGACCAAATCAAAAATGGGTAACAGATATTTCTTATATCAAAACTCTTCAAGGAACTTTATATTTATCGGTCATCAGAGATCTATATGATAATAGTATTGTTGCATACCAAACTGGTACAGATCAAAACACTCAACTGGTACTGAATACGATCAGAAAAGCCAGGAAAAAAGAAAGGGTCACTGCAGAGTTGCAGCTCCACAGCGACCAGGGCTTTCAATATACCTCTCACGGATATTTTAAGCTGACTCAAGCATACGGCATAACTCCGTCCATGTCAAGGCGGGGTAATCCTTATGATAATGCACTTGCTGAAAATTTCTTTTCCATTTTGAAAACATAATGTACTTACAGAACAAAACTAAATAGTTTCGAGGAAGCTCGTGCCTTAATTGATGAATACATACATTTTTACAATTATCAAAGAATCCAGACAAAAACAAAACTGACACCGATGGAATTGCGATGCCAGTTTGTAAATGGTTAATTTAATTCTGCAA
>JAFRZQ010000367.1 GCA_017442465.1 Anaerotignum sp.
CAGTACAACACAGAACTGCTCTTCGATGAAAAGCAGAAAACCATCCTGCAGGATATCGAAAAGGCGAAAGTGGAACTGGATTTACTGTTCTAAGGGGGAAGAAATATGTTTTACGAAATCACATTCAGCCCCACGGGCGGAACAAAAAAATCCGCAGACCTCCTTTCTGCGGCATGGAAGGAAAAAACAGAAATCGACCTTATGAAAAGACGGGATGATTTCACCAAATATGCTTTCACAGCGGAAGATATCTGCTTAGTGGCAGTGCCTTCTTTCGGCGGCCGCGTGCCTGCCGTTGTCATAGAACGCCTGCAGATGATGCAGGGCGGCGGCGCAAAAGCCATCCTTGTGGTGGTTTACGGCAACAGAGCCTATGAAGATACCTTTGTTGATCTGGAAGATACACTGAAAGCGATTGGTTTTCAGCCCGTTGGCGGTGCGGCTGTGGTGGCGGAACATTCCATCTTCCGTGAATTTGCCGCAGGCAGACCCGATGCCGACGATGAAATCCAGTTGAAGGAATGGTCTGAAAAGCTGAAAGCGAAAGCAGAACAGGGCGGCGAAGTTGCCTTCCCCGGCAACAGACCCTATAAGAAATACGGCGCTATCCCCATGACACCCAAGGCAAAAACCTGCCAGATGTGCGGCAAATGCGTGAGCATCTGCCCCGTTGGTGCCATCCCCGGGGACAAGCCCAATGAAACGGACGCAGAAAAATGCATTACCTGCATGGCCTGTGTGGCGACCTGCCCCATGCAGGCAAGAGCCGTGAATCCCGTTGCACTGGCGGGGGCAAAGGCTATGCTGAAAAAAGCCCTCAGCGGCAGAAAAGAAAATGAATTGTTCTTATAATAAAGTAAGGCTCTGTACAGAGTGGCTGGCCCTGTACAGGGTCTTTTTATTTTCACTCGAAAGGAGACTTTATTATGGAACTGTTATTTGCAAAGCGTTTGAGAGAACTGCGGAAAGAAAAGGGTCTGTCGCAGGTGGAGCTGGGGGAATGGCTGGGCTATGGCTATACGGCCATTTCCAGTTATGAAACGGGGCGAAACGAACCCAGTTATACGGATCTGATCCGTATCTGTGAGGTCCTGGATGTTTCTGCGGATTATCTGCTGGGGATATCTCATATCCGGGAGCCTTATGCGGTGCTGGAAAGAAACGACCTGATCCGCCTGCATAACCGGGCCATGGAACTGGCCAGGGAATGCCGCCGCCATTTGGAGGAATGAGCATTTCCCCGGATGCATAAACTGAAAGGAGGAAGGGGGCGGTGCCGGTGAAAAAGATGGATAAAACTTGGCTGAATATCATTGGGCTGATCGTTTTTATCCTGTGGCTCCCCCTGTTTTTCCGGATGGGCGGCGGACAGATCGCTTTGGCAGAGGTTTTGCCGGGACAAGCGGTCACGGGCGGCCTTTCTTTTTCTGCCCTTTTTGAAAAAGAGGAAAAAACGGTGGTCTCTGCCAACATCATCGGTACAGATGATGTGGAATTTTCCAAAGCGCTGGCGGTTTCTGCAGGCGGGCGTCCCCTGTACGTTACGGGAGAAGAACTGGCGAAAATGAAAGGCCTGGACTACCTCAGGAGCAAGTATTATATTGTGGACAGCCGCACTAGCCTCCTTCCCGGGTATATCGACCCGGAAACGGCTCTGGGGCTGGATCTGACCATTGCACAGACGACAAAAGAACCGAAGATTCTGATCTTTCATACCCATATCCATGAAGGTTTTGCCGACAGTGATATGACCAAAGGGCTTTCCGAAGGCATCTGGGGTGTGGGGGAG
>JAFRZQ010000368.1 GCA_017442465.1 Anaerotignum sp.
ACAAAAGGCCTGAAAGACGGCGATGCAGTCGTGATCAAGGGTCAGACATATATTTCCGACGGGGAAGCAGTCAATGTAATGAATGCAGAACCTATTGCTGAAAAAGAAACAGATACAGAAGAAAAGGGGGAATAATGTATGCTCTCTAAATTTTGTATCCGAAAGCCGGTCACTACCATCATGGTCACCCTGATGGTATTCATCGCCGGTATCGTATCCTATATGAATCTGGATCAGGCGCTGATGCCCAATGTGGACCTGCCCATTGCGGTGGTATATACCCCTTACGTTGGTGCAGCTCCTGAAGAAGTGGAAAATCTGATCTCCAAACCTCTGGAAGAATCTTTGAGCTCCATTGCCAATGTAGATACCATCACATCCATCTCCTCCGTAAACGTATCCATCGTACTGCTGCAGTTTGTAGACGGTACGGATATCGATATGGCGGCGGTGGATATGCGAGAGACGCTGGACCTTCTGAAATCGGGCCTGCCCGATGCAGCAGGGGAGCCTTCCGTAATCAAAATGGATATCAATGCCATCCCTATCCAGCTGGGTGTCCGTGCAGAAAATCTGGATCTGAACGCCCTGCAGGAAATGCTGGAAGATAACGTTGTAAACAGACTGGAACGTATCGAAGGCGTTGCTTCCGTTGGCCTTTCCGGCGGTCTGACAAGAGAAGTGCGTATCACCATCGATCCCGGCAAACTGGCGGGCTATGGCCTGAATACCAATACACTGGCAGGCATCCTTGCGGCAGAAAATATGAACCTGCCTTCCGGCTCCCTGTCCCAGGGGGATACAACGGTTTCCGTTCGTACCATCGGTGAATTTACCTCCATCGAGGATATCAGAGATCTGGCGATCCCCACATCCACCGGTGCAGTCATCCATCTGAGCGACGTGGCAAGGGTGGAAGAAGTGGATAAGGACAGAGACTCCTTTACCTATATCAATGGGGAAAAAGCCATCCTGATCTCTGTAGACAAACAGTCCACAGCCAATCTGGTACAGGTCAGCGATATGCTGAAGGAAGAAATGGAAGCCATTCAGGAAGACTATCCTGAACTGGAACTGGTCATGCTGACAGATACAGCGGAATATATTGAACTGTCTCTGGCAAATATCACCCAGACAGCCCTGCTGGCAGCGGTCATTGCCTTCTTCGTTCTGCTGCTGTTCCTGAAAAATGCAGTTACATCCGGCATCATTGCCGTTTCTATCCCTACTTCCATCATGGCAACATTTGCCCTGATGTATGTAACGAATATCAATATGAACATGATCTCCATGGGTGGTGTGGCCATTGGTATCGGTATGCTGGTAGATAACTCCATCGTTGTTCTGGACAGTATCTATCAGTATTATGAAAGAGGCTACAGCCCCGCGGAAGCGGCAGAGATCGGCGCAAGGGAAGTTTCCATGGCCATCACTGCATCCACACTGACCACCGTTGCCGTATTCGTGCCCCTGGCACTGGCCGGCGGTACCGTTGGTGCCATGATGCAGAACCTGTCCTTTACCATCGTGTATGCCCTGACGGCGTCCATCATCGTAGCCCTGACCTTCGTGCCTATGGCCTGTGCACTCTTGCTGAAAAGAGAGGCAAAGATCATCCAGTGGAAAAATATCAAATTCCTGGCTTTTCTGGATAAATGGGACGAAATGCTGGATAAACTGAGCAGAAAATATGAACAGCTGCTGAAATGGGCCCTGACCCACAGAAAGAAAACTGTCATTGGTGTGATAGCTGCCTTTGTACTGAGCCTTTGCACGGTTCCCATCGCCGGCATGGACTTCTTCGGTGCCATGGACCAGGGCGTTGTGAATATCAGCGTGGAACTGCCCAATGGTACCGATCTGGATACCACAGAAGAAACCGCTCTGGAAGTGATGTTCCGCCTGCAGGATATCCCTGAAGCGGAAACCGTATATGCCAACGTTGGTTCCGGTATCATGGCAGCAGGTACGAACTCTGCTTCCATCACTGTGAACCTGGTGGAAAAAGGGGACAGAAGCCGTTCTACCAATGAAGTCTGTGAAGAGATCGAAGGTCTTCTGGGGGATATCCCCGGTGCGGAAATTTCCGTTGCCTCCTCCGATGCAGCCATGGGCTCTCTGGCATCTGCCGATGTGACCATGAATGTATACGGCTATGATTCTCCGACTCTGGTAGAAGTGGAAAAAGATCTGGTGGCATATCTGTCTGAAGTGCCCGGTCTTACCGGTGTGGAAGGCTCCACAGGGGAAACGGTTCCCGAAGCCCATGTGACTATTGACAGAAG
>JAFRZQ010000369.1 GCA_017442465.1 Anaerotignum sp.
AACTCCTTTCCTGTTTCTTATTATACAAAAAAGTAGACACCACCAAAAACTTGCGTTTTTAATGGTGTCTACTTTTATTATACAGGTGCAGCGATTTTACGTCGCTGCGGTATTTATATTCTTACGAAGAATGTTGACTTGTGTAATCCCAATGGTATGAATATCGACTTTTGGCGGCCGTGCGTCAATTCGAAGCGAAGCGGAGAATTGTCATATCATTTTTTATTCTCAACGACTAAATACTATTATATACTCAAACCCCATAATAGAAATATCCCCCCTTCTGTTCCAAACCTGACGACCGTTACTTTTAGCATCCTTTTTCCCCTATGCCTTAGTCCAAAAATATTCCACTTTTGACACTTTCTTTTCCAGTGTCAGATTTGATACCATTCCAAAAAAATAACTATAGGGGGTGCCCCCTATAGCCATACTTTTTACTCACACTACTTTATCCTTGGTTTTCTTCAGACTGTTCATTGCACTGCTATAAACTTCCTTTGACATTTTTTCTACAGAATCCACCTGATACCGCTGTAATACTGTATCTAATGTAACCCCTGTTCTCTCCAATTCTTTATTCATTGCTTTTAACTGACTCTGACTCAGAGAAAAACTCTTTCCTTTTCCATCATCTTTATTCTTCACCTGACAGACTACCATTCCATCCTGATTCACAATGACAATCCCTGTAATTTCCCTATTGTCGTTATAAGAGATTTCCCGAACTGTAAATCTGTCATAGGATACATACTTGTCATTTTTCTTCTGAATCGCACAATGTGCTGCAGAAACCCAAAGAAAGGGAGCCGTATACAACTCCCTCCCGATGCCTACAGATACACAGGCTCTTTTGAAACTATCCGATGCCTGTCCTTTTTCTTTTTCCGTATAGCTCTCCGTTCCTACATCCATCTTAGAAACCCAGCACCGTTTTTCTTCATCCCAGATCTGCACTCTGCAATACAGGTTTCCGCCGATCAGTTCATGAATTCTTTGCCAGCCTGTACTACCATAGGTTTCATCCAGAATCTTCATATCAGCCCTGGCATCCTTATATAACAACAGAGAAAGCCCTTTCTCATTGACCATCCCCACTCTGCATTCGATTTCATCAGCACGCAACAGTCGAATTCCTTTCTGTGTCATTTTGCTGCACCTCCAAATATCTCAGTTCATCCGTCACATAATTTTCTAATTCCTGATAGCATTTATCATCCCGTTTCAGCCACTCCTCATAAAAGTTTCTCAAAATATTTTTCTGCTGCAAAAGACCTTCCAGACAAACCTCTGGCAGGGTTTCCCCTTTCTCCATCAGCAGTTCATACAGGTTTACCATCGTATCAATCTCATAACATCTGTTGTAGATCTCCCCGTTGGTTCCGCTTAAAACCGCCGCTTTATATGTAAGATACTCCACAGTGATTTTGTTCCAGAATCTTTCCTTCATGTTCTGCCTCCTTTACGCCACCGTTAATCTGCGGTACTGGCTCTGCATCAGATAATCTGTATAGACATCTGGCTTCTCCTGCTGCAATCGTTTTGTATCCAGACCACTTTTCTTCACCTGTTTCCACATTACTTTTCTTTCCCCGACAATCCCAACTTCTGCTTCCTTCAGATAACTTTTCAGCTGATTGGCAAGCGCATCCTTTTCCGTTCCCATCTCTTTTAACTGCTGGGAAATCCTATCATATGCCTCACAGATAGAAAGAACTTCTTCCGGCAAAGAAATGGTTTCTCCGTTGGACTGACTGAAACATTCATTGAAATATGCTGTTGTTGCTTCTGAACCATCGGGAACAGGTTCTGTATCACCCAATACATTGATTTCCCAGAAACATTTTTCCATAGCAATGATTTTTGCAATCAGGCCTTCATCCCGTTCTACTGCGTGGTAATAAAAATGATTCCCGCCTACCATTGCTGCCACATAGGTTTTCTTTGCCCCGGTTACTGCCATGTAATGCTGTACCTGCAGGACGTATTCTGCTGGTACGCCTTCCTCCCATACTTCCTTTTTATAAGCAGAAGCTGTCTTTGCTTCAAACAGAACTGTCTCACCATTCTCATTAATGACACCATCCAGATTTGCCAGCATAAAAGGATATTCCTCGCTTTGCAGAAGCATATTTTTTGCTCGTACCTTTAAGCCAGTTCTTGCCGTAAATTCATTCCGTACAATAGGTTCCAGCAGCGTTCCGAAATAAGCATATTCCGAATCTGACTGTTCAGGCTCTATTCTCCCTGTCTTTTCCAGCCACAGTTGATAAGCAGAACGATAAGGATTGATGCCTGCGATCACCGATACATCAGAGCCGCCGATGCCCTCTGTCCGATATTTCAGCCAGTCTTCCTTTTTCATATTTTTCGTCTTTACTTTTACGATTGCTCTCATAACACACCTCCAAATAAAAAATGAGGCAGACTTTACCATCCGCCTCATTCATTCTTCCTGTTTTTTCATTTGTATTATGCCGCCATCACCAGCTGATATGCCCTGTCGATCAGAGGATTCCCATCCACCGTTTTCGCAAACAGTGTTTCCTTATAATTTACTCGTTCTCTCAGAGGTTTTGCATGGGTCGCAAAATCACTGATTGCATTGATAAATCTGTAAGCATTCTTTTCTACATGCTGTAAATCCGGAGCATCAAAGTAACGCAGCTTTACATCGTCCTTCATCTTCATAATATTTTTCTTCTGCTGGTCTGTCATAGATTCGTTCATAGGGAACAGTTCATCCAGATATTCATATACCTTATTATCACTCAGTTTCTTCTGGCACAGGGCATCGATTGTTTTGCCCAGTTCTGCCATATATTTCTCTGCGTACAGTAAGGTATCTCTTGCATCCTGCATTTTATCTTCGATATTCCCTACATGATTGCAAGACCAGCTACGTTTTGCTGTTGCCAGTGCCATATTTAAAGTATTCTGGCAAACAACACGGATCGGTGTCATAGCTACCTTGATCGCACCACTTCCGTCATGACTGTTCATGAACACCATATAAGGGGTAATTTCATCCCCATTGATGATATATTTCTGAGGCAGTCTTGCAAGCATCCATGTTCTTTTACCGCCCTGCAGACTGCCTGCTGTTTCATAACGAACGCCTGCTCCAAGAAGCGCATCTGTAAAGGCAAAGGCTTCTGCATTCTGAACCACCTTGTATCTGTCCGTTACAATTCCCAGAACACTTCCATCAGAATCACGAACATTCGCTTTAAAACCTCTGATAGGTTCGCTGCCATCCACCGTCAGAATATCCTTCTGGATCACAGTCCAATCCAGACCCGCTAAAGTCAGAGCCGCCTGAGAATCAGGTGCTTCTGCCACAATCGTCCCCAGACCGTGCCAAGGTTTTTCCCTTACACTGAACATCGTTTCCACATTTGCTGCCATATCATTTTCCTCCTTTTGTTGTTCTAAAAATTTCTTCCAGAATGATTAAAACACTGCTTGCAATCGTTAAAATGATCTTTTCCATAAACGCC
>JAFRZQ010000370.1 GCA_017442465.1 Anaerotignum sp.
CAGATGGCTGATGTGACCGCGGTATTTTTCACTGATACCTTCGATGGCATAATCTTTGGTATCAATGATTTCATAGTTCGCGCAAACCTTAGGCAGGAACGCTACGACTCTTTCGCTCAGTTTTCTCTGGGAATCTTCGCCAACGAATACAGTTACTGCTGTGTTCTTGTCTACGATCTCCAGCATACCATGGAAGAATTCTGCAGAATGGATAGATTTTGTTCTGATCCAGTGCTGTTCTTCCCAGTAGCACATTGCGTAGGAGTATGTTGCACCATACTGGTTGCCTGCGCCTACGAAATAGTGGATGGGGTCTTCGCAGTGTCTTTCTGCATATGCTTTGCCGAATTCGTCTGCTGCCTTTTCCACTTCCACCAGACCTTTTGCCAGGTACTGGTCCATTTCAGCGTAGAATGCATCGTATTCATCAAATTCGCCTGCATTTTTCATGAAGCAGTCTGCTGTCATGAAAAATTTCAGCTGTTCATTGGCGGGATAGGAAATGCACCAGTCTACCATTTCTGCCAGAGCTGCTGTTTCCTTATCGATAAAGCCAAATACCTTCGCACCTGCAGCCTGTGCTTTTTTCACACCGTCAACCATTTCGATTGTGCTGCCTGTTACGGAGGAGATAATTACGATGGTACCTTCGCCGATGCGGTTATTGCCTGTTGCAATATATTCCGCTGCATTTTCCACGAAGAAGTTCAGAGAGGACATTTCCTTCATGTGAACTTCTGCCTGCAGACAGGAGGCCCATGTGCCGCCGATACCCAGCCAGCAGATGTTCTTATAGCCGTCTGCACAGATTTTATTTACGATTTCTTCGATCTGAGGACGCAGTGCCAGGGCACCCTGCACGCTGTCGATCTGCGCCTGTTCATCAAATTTCAGCATACTCATCATTCGCCAACTTTCAGTTTCTGATAGTAGTCATTGTAGATTGTCAGAGCTTCGCCAACGTCTTCCTGGAAGAATACGTTTTCTTTGTAATCAAAGATTCTTGCAGGGTCGTTTTTGTATGTTTCGGAAGCTACTGCTACAGCTGCATCGTTAGGGCAGGAGTAAGGGAATTCATCCAGGTTAGCTGCCATAACTTCGGGTTCGCAGATGTAGTTCAGGAATTTTTCAGCCAGATCAACATGTTTTGCACCTGTGGGGATTACATACAGGTCCATACCCAGCTGGATCGCATCTTTTTCGAAAGGAGCGATTTTGATTGTATCTTTTTCAGCCATTGCCCAGGAAGCGTTACCATCGTATGTAACAGCTACGGATACTGTGCCGTTTGTCAGGTTCTGTTCAGCATTGCCGTATGCAGCAACGTTTTCGTTGAATTTAACCAGCCATTCGTAAGCTTCAGCCAGTTCAGCTTCGTCTGTGGAGTTAGGGTCATAGCCCAGAGCTACCAGAGCCATAGGGAACAGGTTTCTAGCACCGTCGATTGTGGAGATCTGGCCTTTCAGAGCGGGATCCAGCAGATCGTTGTAGCCTGTGATTTCGATAGGGCATGTAGCTTCATCATAAACTACATAGATGTAGTTCATCAGGTAAGGTACGCAGTAGCCTTTGGATACCCAGTAAGCATCGTTCAGGTTTGCGGAGTTGGGAACGTTGTCCAGGTTGATTTCTTCAACGTAACCACCAGCGATCAGGGATTCCATGTAAGCGTCACATGTCATGATCAGATCGTATTCGTCGCCGCCGCCAGCTGTCAGTTTGTTGATCGCATCAGCGTTGTCACTCATGTAGGACAGGTTGATTGTGCAGCCGTTTTCTTCTTCGAATGCCGCGATCAGGTCGTCGGAGATGTACTGCTGCCACATATAGATGTTCAGTTCAGTACTTGCTTCTGCAGCATCATCTGCAGGTGCTTCGGAGCCGCCGCATGCTGCAACAGAGAATACCATTGCGCCAGCCAGCAGCAGTGCTAAAAGTTTTTTCATAATAAAAACCTCCTCTTAATTTTTACCCTTTTTCTTCTTCAAAGAGCTTTGAATAATGTTATTCAAAATCATCGCTGTGACGATGACCAGAACCATGATGGTGGTCAATGCATTTACGTCGGGCGTAATACCGGACTTATTCATTGACAGGATGAGAACAGGCAGTGTGGACTGTCTTGCGCCCGCCAGCATGTTACTCATAACAACGTCATCGAAGGACATTGTGAAGGACAGGAATGCGGCACTCATTACGCCGGGGAAGATGGTAGGCAGTGTGACACGCAGGAATGTCTGCACACGGTTTGCCCCCAGGTCCATGGATGCTTCTTCCAGTGTTTCATTATCGCCGCTGATACGGCCTTTGATGGTAACGACCGCATAGGGGATGCAGAAAGTACAGTGACCGATCAGGATACTGCCCATACCCAGAGAGAAGCCCAGTTTCATGAAAATGATCAGAAGGGCTACGGCCAGAACGATCTCCGGCACGATGATGGGGATGTACAGCATATTGTTTACCAGTTTTTTGCCTTTGAATTCGTATTTTTTCAGGCCAAGGGCACCAATGGTGCCGATGAATACGGAGATGATGGTGCTCAGGATGGCAATGATGATGGTATAGCCCAATGCGTCGATCAGCGCATGGTTTTCAAAGAGTTTGCCGTACCACTTGGTGGTGAAGCCGTTCCAGTAATAGTTATATCTCTGGTCATTGAAGGAGAAGGCCATCATGACCGCTACAGGGATATACAGGATAGCATATACCAGGAAGGCGTAAATGTCGCTGAGGATACGGAAATTTCTTTCCTTTCTCGCTTTTTTGGATAACGCTGCCATTTACACCACCTCCATATCTTCCAGCTTCGCAAATCTCGTATAGATGAAGATAAGGAGCATGGTGATCAGGATCAGAAGTACAGACAGGGCTGCACCCAGGGGCCAGTTTCTGATGGCGCCGAACTGATTCTTGATGATATTACCGATATACATGACCTTACCGCCGCCCAGCATATCTGTTACGGTGTAGATACCCAGAGAGGGGATGAACACCAGGATAATGGCAGCAAAGATGCCGGGGAAGGTGATAGGCAGTGTTACTTTCATAAATGTTGTTCTCGCATTTGCGCCCAGATCGGCGGATGCTTCCAGCAGGGATTTTTCCAGCTTTTCAATGGTGCTGTACAGAGGCAGTACCGCAAAGGGAAGCATATTGGTGATCAGACCGATCATAACCAGTTCATCGGTATAGATGAAAGAAATGGGCTTATCCACCAGGCCGAAATTCATCAGGAAATTATTTACGGGACCGCTGGTCTGGAACAGCAGCAGCCACGCATTCAGACGCATCAGAGAGTTTGTCCAGAAGGGGATCATCAAGAGAGTGATCATTTTCGCCGCTACATCCTTGGGCTTTCTTGCAATGATATAGGCAAAGGGATAGCCGATCAGGATACACAGGAGGGTCGTAATGCCCGCTGCCTGCAGGGATTTCAGAATGACTTTGAAATATGTAGGGTCAAGGATAGTCTGGTAGCTTTCCACTGTGGGGTTATACACCACATCACCAAAAACACCTCTGGACATAAAGCTGATGAAGATGATATACATCAGAGGGATGGTCACAAACAGGATCATCCACAGGGATACGGGGCCTGCCATTGCCATTTTGGGCAGCAGGTTCTTTTTCTTTGGCATTGCAGCCTGACTTGCACTACTCATCAAACCGCCCCCTGATCAAATTTTTTGATGGCAACTGCTTTTTCAGGCTTCCAGCATACATAAACTGCCGCACCTTCTGCTACAGTCTGATCCTGTTCGAATCTGGAGTATTTCACTTCCATGCCGCCCTTCAGGTCTACAGCCGTTTTCACCACAGAGCCCTGATAAATGAAGTCCTTGATCTTGCCTTCCAGCGTAAAGCCGGGAACAGGAGCTGCGGACACTTCCAGATATTCGGGACGGATGGAAACGTGCATTTCTTCGCCCACTTCGAAATCAGGGCCAACCACCTGCAGGCTGCCTTCCGCTGTTTCCACTGTCAGGATATCGTCGTCTTTGGCAATGACCTTGCCGTCAAAAATATTGGATTCGCCGATGAAACCGGCAACGAATCTTGTCTTGGGATGTTCGTAGATTTCTGTAGGAGAGTCCAGCTGTTCCAGGATACCGTCATGCATAACGGCAATACGGTCACTCATGGTCAGGGCTTCTTCCTGGTCGTGGGTTACATAAATGAATGTGATACCCAGTTTTTTCTGCAGACGTTTCAGTTCGATCTGCATCTGCTTACGCAGCTTCAAGTCCAGCGCGCCCAGAGGTTCATCCAGCAGCAGCACCTTAGGGTTATTTACCAGGGCTCTGGCGATGGCAACACGCTGTTTCTGGCCGCCGGAAAGTTCATCGGGTTTTCTTTTTGCATAGGGTTCCATCTGCACCATCTGCAGCATTTCCGTTACGCGTTCGTTGATCTCCGCTTTGGGCACTTTTTTGATGGTCAGCCCATAGGCAATATTATTGAATACTGTCATATGAGGGAACAGTGCATAGTTCTGAAATACGGTATTTACGTTTCTCTGGAAGGGTTCCTTATCTTCTACGCGTTCCCCTTCCACCTTGATGGTACCTTCGGAGGCCTCTTCAAACCCTGCGATCATACGCAGTGTGGTGGTTTTGCCGCAGCCGGAAGGACCAAGCAGTGTTAAAAATTCGCCCTCGCCGACTTCAAGGTTCAGATTCTTTACAACTTCGTTGTTGCCGAATCGTTTCACTACGCCTTCAAGGGTAATAATGGGATTTTTCATGCTTGCTCACCTTTTCTTATTTCTTTAACAGGTAAATTTGAGGATAATTCCTCGGATATTACTATAACACCAATGAGAAAAGTTTACAAGAAAGGTTTACAACTGTTTGTTTTATTGTACGAAATACACAAATATTTCTCAGCGCAAACAATCCATCCATGTGAAATTTCTCCGTTCTTCCTGCTGAGATCATTATAAAAACCACATCCAAGAAACATTCTTTATCCAAAACAGAAGGGATCTCTGATGATTTCACAGAGATCCACTTTCCCTTACAGCAATTTTTTCAGTTCCTGATAGACCCTGCCAATGGGCAGACCCACTACATTATAATAATCCCCCGCAATGCCTTTCACATGAATGGCAAAATCCCCCTGGATGCCATAGGCACCGGCCTTATCCATGGGATCACCGCTTTCGATATAGTCGCGGATATCCTTTTCGGATATGGGGTACAGATATACATCGGTTTTTTCCGCAAAGGTGATGGCTTCTGCAGCATTTCCCGTACGGATGATAGTAACGCCCGTATAGACCTGATGGCAGTCATCGGAGATCATTTCCAGCATACGGCGGGCATCCGCTGCATCCTTTGGCTTGCCCATGATAGTATCGCCCTTGGCTACGATGGTATCCGCCCCGATGATGATGCAGTCTTCTGTCTGCTGTTTCGCAATTTCAC
>JAFRZQ010000371.1 GCA_017442465.1 Anaerotignum sp.
ACAGGCGGTAGCGGCTCTGGCGTATGGTACGGAATCCGTTCCCAGAGTGGATAAGATCGTTGGCCCTGGCAATGCCTTTGTTGCGGAAGCAAAGAAACAGGTTTTCGGACAGGTTTCCATCGATATGATCGCAGGCCCCAGCGAAATCCTGGTCATTGCAGACGGTAATTCCGATGCGGAAGTGGTGGCAGCAGACCTGCTTTCTCAGGCAGAGCATGACAAAATGGCATCTGCGGTACTGGTAACAGAAAGCAAAGCACTGGCTAAGGCTGTTTCCGAGGAATTGGAAAGACAGATCCCTCTGCTCCCCAGAGCGGAAATCGCAAGAGCATCCATTGACAATAACGGTAAAATCATTATCGTGGAAAATATCGAACAGGCAATTGAAGTTTCCAACGAAATTGCGCCCGAGCATCTGGAAGTTTGTGTGGATGATCCCTTCAGATATCTGGCGGATATTCGTCACGCAGGCTCCATTTTCCTTGGCAGAAATGCCCCTGAGGCACTGGGCGATTATTTCGCAGGCCCTAACCACACATTACCCACCAGCGGCACAGCAAGATTCTCCAGCCCTCTGGGGGTAGATGACTTTATCAAGAAATCTTCCTTTACATACTATACACAGGACGCATTGGCGGCTGAGGCGGAAAAAATCGGTTTCTTTGCCAGAAGAGAAGGGCTGGAAGCCCATGCCCGTTCCGCAACGATTAGAACAAAAAGACCTTGAGGGTTTCACCCTCAAACTCCCACTTAGGGGGTCACCCCTTAAGAACCCGATACCGCAAAACCATGTATATGGTTTTGCAAGTGGGGGTCAAGGGGATATGAGCACCGCCAAGATGAAGGCGGCGGCGTAGCCGTCTTCCCGAAGGGAAGATGCTTGACCAATTCCCCTTGCAGGGTTTGGGACGGAGTCCCAAGAAGGAGGTAATTGAATGAGCAGATTTATGAGTCCCCGTTTTGCGGGGCTGGAAGCATATACACCCGGCGAACAACCCAGAGATCAGGTATATGTAAAACTGAATACCAACGAATCCCCGTACGCACCTTCTCCCGAAGTGCTGGCGGCGGTATCTCAGGCAGAAGTGGAAAAGCTGAACCTGTACCCCGACCCCACAGGCAAGGTGCTGAAGGAAAAACTGGCAGCGCTGTATGGCGTGGAAGCAAAAAACGTGTTTCTCTCCAACGGCTCCGATGATATCCTGAATTTCGCCTTCATGGCATTCTGCGACAGCGAAAGAGGGGCGGCTTATCCCGAAATCAGCTACGGTTTCTATCCCGTTTATGCTGATCTGTACCATGTGGACAGCAAAGTCATCCCTCTGAAAGAGGATTTTAGTGTGGATTACAGGGATTACTGCGGCATCGGCAGAATGGTTGTCATTGCCAACCCCAATGCCCCTACAGGCATGGAAATTTCCCTTGCGGAAATCGAAGAAATTCTGAAATCCAATCCCGATAACATCGTGATTATCGATGAAGCCTATATCGATTTTGGTGGTACAAGCTGTGTTGATCTCATCAAGAAATACGATAATCTGTTGGTGGTGCAGACCTTCTCCAAATCCCGTTCCATGGCGGGGGCAAGACTGGGCTTTGCCATTGCCGATGCAGGCATCATCGAAGATCTGGAAAAAATCAAATATTCCACAAACCCCTATAATATCAACCGCTTGACACTGGCGGCAGGGGAAGCGGCTGTAGACAGCAACGAATATTATGTGGAAAATGCGAAGAAGATCGCAGAAACCAGAGAAATGACAACAGTCAGACTGAGAGAAATGGACTTTACCGTGCTGGATTCCAAGGCGAATTTTATTTTTGCAAAAAGTAATTCCATCAGTGGCAAAGTCATCTATGAAGAATTAAAGAAAAAAGGCGTTCTGGTACGCTTCTGGGGCAAGGCGAAGATCGAAGATTTTGTTCGTATCACCATCGGTACCCCCGAGCAGATGAACGTTTTATTTGATAAACTGGAAGAAATTATTGCAGAACAGAAAGGGGACTAATATGAGAAGCAGTGAAATCAAAAGAAAAACCGCAGAAACTGATATCAGCCTGTCCTTTTGTCTGGATGGCAACGGTGAAAGCAGCATCAATACAGGTGTTGGTTTCCTTGACCACATGTTGACTCTGTTCGCAAAGCATGGTCGCTTTGACCTTGATGTGACCTGTAAGGGCGACATTGAAGTGGACGACCACCATTCCGTAGAGGATATCGGTATCTGTCTGGGTATGGCTTTTGCGGAGGCGCTGGGTGACAGCAGAGGCATCGCCCGTTACGGCGACATTACGCTGCCTATGGATGAAGCCCTTATCCTTGCGGCGGTGGATCTGGGCGGCAGAAGCCATCTGGAATATGGTCTGGAAATCCCTACAGAAAAAGTTGGTACCTTCGATACAGAACTGGTGGAAGAATTTTTCATCGCTTTTGTTAGAAATGCGAAAATGAATCTGCACATTATGCAGTTCCGCGGCAGAAATTCTCACCACATCATCGAAGGCAAAGAAGTACCAGCCGCA
>JAFRZQ010000040.1 GCA_017442465.1 Anaerotignum sp.
ATGATGCCCTGACAGGCCGCGGGGAGAAATTCTTCGGGAGAAAGGATGCGGAAGGTATAGCCGTCTTCTTCCGTGATGCCCATGCGGTCAAGACCAGCCTTCGCCAGAATAACAGCATCAAAACAGCCGTTCATCAGTTTCTGCAGACGGGTATGGATATTGCCGCGGATGAGCTTACATTCTGCCCAGGGGAAGACTTCTGCCGCACACTGCTGTCTGCGGAGACTGCCCGTACCAATGGTCTTCACTTCTTCCACCCTTCTGCCCTTTGGCATCACCAGCACATCTCTGGGGTCATCCCGCTTCAGTACGCCGATGATTTCCAGTCCTTCTGCCAGAAAAACAGGCAGGTCTTTCCCGCTGTGAATGGCAATATCGATTTCATCTCTCAATATCATTTCCTCAAATTCCGATGCAAATACCCCTTTGCCTTTATTGCTCAGTTCCCACAGAGGCTTATCCAGAATTTTATCCCCTCTGGTCTGGAAGGGGACAATTTCTGTTTCCATATCAGGATGGGCTTTTCGCAAAGCCTCCATCGCCATATCGGTCTGTTTTCTGGAAAGCTGGCTTTTTCTGGTGCCAATGCGTAATTTATTCATGTTCCCCCTCCTTTCTGATGATCTCATCGATTTCTGTTTTTGTGATATTGCCCTCTTTTTCCAGCGCAAGGGCAAATATTTTCTTAAATACGCTTTCTCTCTTCTTCATGTCAGGAATTTCCGCTTTCACCTGTTCACGGACAGCAGAAAGCACATCCACAACTTTATCAAACCCGACGGGCACTGCATCCTCTACTTTTTTTCGGATGTACTGGGCCGCCAGAGGGCTGCCGCCGCCGGAGGAAAAGCCTGCCACAAATTCTCCCTGCTTTACCAGTGCAGGGAAGAAAAAGGTACATTTTTTCGGGTCATCCACGATATTCACAGGGATATTTTTCTCCCTGCAAAGGACGGAAATATCCCTATTGACCGCTTCATTATCCGTCGCACCGATGACGAACATCTTCCCTTCGATATCTTCCCGTTCGAATCTTCGGCAGATACGGTCGATCCCTTCCAATTCTTCGATTTCTGAACAGAACGCAGGAGAAACCACCGTGATCTTCACGCCGAATGGCAGCAATTTTTCAATTTTTCTGAGGGCAACCATGCCGCCGCCCACCACAAGGCATTCCTTGTCTTTGATTTCCATGAAAAAAGGAAAATAAGACATGCTCTCTCCTCCATTTTATCCAGAAGAAATGCCGTCGGGCTTACGCCAAACGGCATTTTCTGATTATCTCATTTTATTCTTTTGCCAGAATTTCTGCTTTTCTTTCCATGAGTTCATTGGACAGGATCATTGCTTCCGCTTTATCGAAGCCAACTCTTGCCACTGTATCCGCCAGCCTTTCGCCGGCAACACCCTGATCCTTGAAGAACAGGATGATTTTTTCTACCACATCCAGCACTTCATCTTCGGATGTGAAGATCTTGCTCATGGCTGTGCCCTGACCAACTTTTTTGCCCCATCTGCCGCCCAGAGTTACTTTATAGCCTGTCACTTCTTCTGTCATAGCGCCGAAGGGACATTTTGCCATATACAGACATCTGCCGCAGTTGATACATTTTTCTTTATCATAAACCAGTTTTTCGCCTTCTGCTTTGGAAGCTGCCTTCATAGGGCAAACCTTTGCAACCACGCAGATTTTGCAGCTCTTACATTTTTCCGCATCGAATACAGGCACTTTCTGACCAATGATGCCAACGTCATTCAGGTCAGGTTTTACACAGTTATTGGGGCAGCCGCCTGTAGCGATTTTGAATTTATGAGGCAGTTTTACGCCGTGATAACCAATATAGAATCTTTCGTGGATCTTTTCACTCAGACCGTATGTATCATAGAGACCATACTGACAAGTCGTGCCTTTGCAGCTTACGATAGGACGAACCTTGGGGCCTGTGCCGCCAACCAGGAGACCACCTGCTTCGATCGCCGCTGTGAAAGCAGGAATGTTATCATAATGGATGCCCTGCACTTCAATGGTCTGACGTGTTGTGAATGCCATTTCGCCGTTGCCGTATTTATCTGCCGCTTCGGCCACCGTCATTGCTTCTTTTGTTGTGATCTTGCCGTTTCTTGTCAGCACGCGGGCATTGAATGTATCTGTGCCTTTCTGCTGCAGGAAGCCAAGGCCTTTCACTCTCTTGATGTCGTCAGCACTTACTGTTACGCTCATATTTTCCCCTCCAAAAACACCTTAAACTACTCATTTTGCATATAATAGGTAAATTCTTCTTATTTCCTCTTCGGATAGTATACACCTTTTCACGATAAAATCAAATTATTATTATTTATAAATCAATTAAATTTTGTTATCGTTTCAGCCTGCGTAAAAATGCTTTGTCTTCCGCAGAAACACGGTAGGACTCGCAGCATTTTTGGATGAATTTATTCCACGTCCAGTCGTCCAGATGGTGATGGCTGATGTATCCCAGCATCCGCTCTCTGTCCTTCGCCCATGCCGTTGCCAGAAGCCACGCCTGCCCCATGCGGACATAGTAATGGTCAGAATGAACCTTATCCGTTCTTTCGATGACCTCTGCCATATATTCCTCCGTCAGGTAGTTTGACAGCATCAGGATCAGGCCTACCCGCACCGCCCATGGATTTTCTGACTGCAGATATTTTTCGATATACGCAAAAAACGCCCGTTCATGCCCTTTGATGATTTTCTTCACCGAAGAACAGAACACATCGCAATGGGCCCAGTTTTCCACCA
>JAFRZQ010000372.1 GCA_017442465.1 Anaerotignum sp.
CACAATGTTTCCATGAAGCAGCCTACGATCAGCAGCAGTACGTTGATCAGCAGCAGGATAACGATCTTGGAATCTGTCAGTGCCAGCATAGCGGATGCTACTGTTGTAGGGATACGGCCCAGTGTCAGGACTTTGGAGAAGCCTGCAGCACAGCCGATAACAATCAGGATGGATGCTGTTGTTTCACAAGCATTTCTTGTTACATTCAGCAGTTTTTTCAGATCAAGTTCTTTATAGATGAAGCAGCCTACAATCAAAGAGTAGATTACGGATACAGCCGCTGCTTCTGTTGGTGTGAAGATACCGCCATAGATACCACCCAGAATGATTACGGGAGACAGGATCGCCCAGAAACCTTCTTTCAGTTCATGCATAGCTCTGCTCCAGCTGAAAGGTTCTTCATCACCCTTGTAGCCGTTTTTCTTTGCGTAGAAGTAGGAGTAACCGATCAGTACCAGACCAATCAGCAGACCGGGTACAAAACCTGCCAGGAACAGGCTGGATACGGAGCTGTTTGTTGTTACCGCATAGATAACCATAGGAATGGAAGGAGGAATGATAACACCGATAGAACCAGCTGCTGCAATCAGCGCCAGCACGAATTTTTTATCATAACCTTTTTCCAGCATTGTAGGAACTACCATACCGCCTACAGCCGCTACTGTTGCAGGGCCGGAACCGGAGATCGCAGCAAAGAACATACAAACTACAACTGTTACGATGGCCAGACCACCGCTGATACGGCCAAAGAATACACTGGCCAGATTCAGCAGTCTCTTGGAGATACCACCACCGCCCATCAGTTCACCTGCGAAGATGAAGAAAGGGATTGCCATTGTAGGGAAAGAGTCACAGCCAGTTACCATGTTCTGTGCGATGAAGCCGGGTGTCAGCTGGCCTGTGTAAAGAATATAACCCAGAGATGCGATACCCAGAGAGAAACCAATGGGAACTGTCAGCACCAGGGAAACGATCAGTGTAATAAATACTACTGCAGCAATTGCACCTGTCATGCTTCAGCCACCTCCTCAGTATTGTTTTTCAGATTTTTAATCTTGCCAATGATGCACTGCACCTGACGGATCGCTGTCAGAGCCATACCAACCATGGGTGCCGCATATACGATCTGCATAGGGATACCGATCGCAGGAGACATCTGACCAGACCATGCAATCTTCTGGAATACTGTTACGCCTGTCACTGCGATAAAGATGGAGAATGCCAGAACGATGATTTCGCTCAGGATATCAATATAAGGACGCAGTTTTTTGGGATACAGATTGATCGCAGCATCGATACGGATGTGTTTCTGTCTTCTTGCTGTAAAGCTTACGGAGAAGTATACCAGCCATACAAACAGGTATCTTGCCAGTTCTTCAGACCATGTCAGAGAGTTCTGGAATACATAACGCATGATAACCTGAATGAAGATGATGATAGACATCGCAAAAATCAGTGGAACGATGATAAATTCTTCCAGGTTGTCCCAAATTTTTTTCAACATTTTATTTCCTCCCCTTTCCTATTAACCTTCTGCAGGGAATTTCGCTTTTGCTTTTTCAACTTCAGAATACAGCAGGTCTACTACGGAAGGATCTTTAACCTTTTCATAAGCCAGATCTTTCAGATCTGCACATGCAGCTTTGAATTCTTCCACTGCTTCGGGAGACAGTTCGCCGTATTCCATTGTATTTTTGATGTTTTCCAGAGCAACTGCTTCGTATTCGGAACATCTTTCACGTTCGTAAGCAACTGCTTCATCGGAAACTTTCAGTACGATTTCCTGCTGTTCGGGTGTCAGGCCTTCAAATTTTTCCATAGACATCAGAATCAGGTAAGGAGAATAGATGTGTTTTGTGTATGTATAGTGGCTCTGTACTTCCTGGAATTTTGTCTGCCATGTCAGTTCCGCACCGTTATCCTGTGCGTCTACTGTTTTCTGCTGCAATGCTGTGAACAGTTCAGTGAAAGCCATGGGTGTAGGGTTCGCACCGTAGTTTTTCCACTGCTGCAGCTGCAGTTCGTTTTCCATGATACGGATCTTGATACCCTGCAGGTCAGACATTTTTTCGATCTTTTTATTTGTGGACAGAGTACGGAAGGAGTTTTCCTGCCACTGCAGCAGTTTGAAACCTTTTTCTTCCAGACCATCACCCAGTCTATCGCCCAGAGGGCCGTCCAGTACTTCATATACCTGCTGTTTGTTATCGAACAGCCAAGGAATGTCCAGACAGAAAATGTCATTGTCAAAGGATGCTACTGTTGCGTTTGTTGCAAGTACAATATCGTAGTTACCAAACTGGCAGCCTTCCAGCAGTTCACGTTCAGACCCCAGTACGTTATCTGTGTAAATATCACAGCTCAATGTACCGCCGGATTCCTGTTCCAGACGCATTTTAAAGAATTTTGCTGCGTCGATAGTCGCAGGCGCGTTACCCAGTGCATAGATGAAACGATAACAGTCATCTGTCAGTTCCACACCGGATTCAAAGTTTACGGGTTCCACCCTTTTTTCAACATAGCCGTTTTTAGTTGTGCTTGTGCTGCTATCTTCAGCTGCCTGTTCCTTAGAACCAACACAGCCTGCCAGACCAAACAGCATAACCGCGGCCATAGTTGCGGCGATTCCTCTTTTGAAGTTCATACAATTCCCTCCTCAATCATTTTATAGGACTTCAAATTCCTTTTCCCTCCATATCCCCGAATGGATAGACTGGAGAAGTTTTTGTGGTTTGACCATCTTTCGAATTCAATCTCAAATCGACAGATAGAACATCTTTTTCTGCAAAAAAAGCTTTAAATTAGATCAATAAATCTATTATTATTATAAATAGAACTAATATTGTCTGTCAACAAACAAGAATATACAAAAAATAACACTATTTCAACCTATTGATATGTCAATAATTAGCAAAAATTTGCATATAATTGCGAAAAATACATCTTTTTCATAAATAGAAATAGTTTTATTTCCAAAAATAAGATTTATTTTTACACAAATCAAATTTATTCTAGGCATAAAAGATGCACCAGAGATGCTATAAAAACGATTATACGTTTATAGCGAATTAAAAAAGCATTTAAATTTTAAAAATAAGTAGATTTATTGTATATACAGATGTATAATCAATAGTATACAAGTCAAACTAGGAGCATTATATCAAATAACCCAAAAGAGACCTTGAAAGAAGGCGAAAACTCATGAAAGATAAAGAAGAGGCACTAACGAAGAAGTTGACATTAACAGATACAGTGTACCTCAGTATTAAAAATGATATCGTTGCACAGGTTTTTCAACCTGGCGAAAAACTGAATATCAAAGAATTAGCAAGAAAGTATAGTGTCAGTGATACTCCTGTCAAACAGGCACTGCAACGACTGATGGATGAAAAACTGGTTATAAATGTACCTAATAAAGGGATGAGCATTCGTGCATTGACTTCTCATGAACTACATGATATTTTCGATATGCGTTTAATGATGGATACCTTTTTTGCAGAAGACATTATGGCAACATTAAACTACAATAAAATCATCCGTCAGCAACTTATTGATAATCTGGCTGCCCAGAAAGATTTTATTGAAAAGAATGATTCTTCTCATATGCCCGAAGAATACTTCACACTGGATCTGGAATTCCATACATTATTTCTGACTGCATCCGGCAACCAGAAGGCAGTAGATGTATTCCGTGATTTACAGCCTTTTACCTACGCAACCGGAAGATATGTGAAGCAGCCTTATTCCAGAGACTGCGAATGCGTAAAGGAACACGAAGCAATTTTGGAGGCTGCTTTTGCCGGTGACCTGGAAAAACTTCGGGAAGCTGTTACGACTCATCTGAATAACTCCAGAAAAGCATTGCAACTGATTTTTAAAGTAAATCAGATGATTTCCGCTGAGTAAGCAAAAAGACACTGTTGTATAACAGTGTCTTTTTATATGCACAAAAACTATAACTGCCATCTCTACAAACATTTGCTTGAGAACTTTTCTGAGAACTTTTTGATACCCATTCTTTTTGCAAAAGAAAAAAGCCTTGAAAAATCAAGGCTTTTTCCATGTTAATTGGTGGAGGTGAGGGGAATTGAACCCCTGTCCGAAAACCCATCCATAAGAACTTCTCCCATCACAGTCAGTCTTTTATCATTCCCTCGTTACAACGCCGAATGACAGGCTTTGTCCCTCAGTAGCTTCATGAATCTTTTCCTGCCGCAAAGCTTAGGCAGAAAAGTTCCCCACCAAGTCGATGCCGGGATCTCCGGCGGTGAGAAACCGGAGGCCGACAGGCGCCGTTAATTAGGCAGCC
>JAFRZQ010000373.1 GCA_017442465.1 Anaerotignum sp.
GATAAAAAGGTTTCTCGTATTTCTGTTATGGGCGTAAAGGACGAACCCGGTAAGGCCTTCGAAATTTTCTCCCTGATGGCAAAGGAAAAAGTAAGCGTAGATATCATCCTGCAGTCTGAGGGTGCAGACGGCAGACAGAATATCTCCTTTACCATTGGTGAAGACGATCTGGATATCGCCCTGAAAGCACTGGAAAAGAATAAAGCAAGATTGACAGCCCAGGAGATCCTGCATGATGAAAACACAGCAAAACTGTCTATCGTAGGTGCGGGTATGGCGACAAACCCCGGTGTTGCTGCCATGTTCTTCGAAGCGATGTATGATGCAGGCGTAAATATTCAGATGATCTCCACATCCGAAATCAAAATCACAGTCCTGATCAACAGAGACGACGTGGACGTTGCTATGAAAGCCGTACACGATAAATTCAAAATGGCATCCGTAAACATGAGAAAATTCGGTGCGGACGAATAATGAAAAATAGAAAGACACTATCCTTGGATAGTGTCTTTTTTGTTGGATTTTTATTTATTGCGGCATTCGCTGCATTTACCGTACAGGATCAACTGTTCCATTTCCACTTCAAAATCCAGCTCGGGAGCCAGTTTCTGACTGACATTTTTCAGCGCATCCATATGCAGATCGCCCACCTGGCCGCAGCAGGTGCAAACGGTATGGGGATGCCAGTCGACCACAGCGTCATAACGGGAACGGCCTTCCCCTACATTCAGCTCCTGCACCAGCCCCAGCTGCTTGAAGAAATCCAGTGTTTTATATACAGTGGCAAGGCTCATGGTGGGGTTAGTAGGTTCCAGTGTTTTGTAGATCGTTTCCGCGTCCGGATGCTCCGTTGTTCCGCGAAGCATATTATAAACGGCAATGCGCTGTGGGGTGACTTTCAGCCCTTTTTCTCTTAAGATTTGAGCAGTTTCTTTCATAGAGAACACCCCTTTCTACCTAATAACTATTGTTATTTAATAATAATAGAAATTCTCCGCTACGTCAATAGGTAAAATATACCAAAATAGAAGGGATTTACCCTTTTTCTGGAAATTCTATGAAACTTCATTGGTTGTGTTTTGATTTTTCCTGTGTTATCATGAGTTTCAGAAGAAAGGAAGGATCGATATGCATATTGTTTTGCTGGAACCGGAAATTCCCCAGAATGCAGGGAATATTGCCCGCACCTGCGCGGTGACGAATTCTGTGCTGCATCTGATCAAACCGCTGGGGTTTTCTGTGGAAGATAAATATCTCAAAAGAGCAGGTCTGGATTACTGGAAACTGCTGGATATTCGGTATTATGATAATTTTCAGGATTTCTGTGAGAAGAATCCCAATGCGAAAATATGGATGGCATCTACGAAAGCCCGCCATGTTTATTCTGACGTGACCTATGGCGAGGATGATTATGTGATGTTTGGCAGAGAAAGTGCCGGTATCCCCGAGGAGATCCTGATGGCCCATGAGGCCAATACCATCCGCATCCCCATGCTGGAGGCGGCAAGAAGTCTGAATCTGTCCAATTCTGTTGCTATCATCATTTACGAGGCCATGCGTCAGCAGAGCTTCCCCGGTATGCTGATGGAAGGGCAGCTGCATCATCACAAATGGTAGTCTTGAGGGTTCTAACCTCAAACTCCCACCAAGGGAAATCATTTCCCTTGGAACCCTGATACGCAAAAACTGCGTTTTTGCAAAAAGTAAGGCTAAAACCGATTGGTTTTAGCCTTTTTTGTTTTACTCTGCTATGGATTCTGTTTTTTCTTCAGGAGGTGCAGGTGGTTCTGCCTCAGGGAATTTCATATATGCCTTAAACAGATCGCCTTCGATCTCCAGAGAAAATTTGCCTTTCTGCAGGTTTACAAGGGACTGGGCGATATTCAGCCCCAGACCGCTGCCTTCCGTATGGCGGGAACTATCGCCGCGGACGAAACGTTCCATCAGTTCCTCTACGGGGATATTCAGGGCATCCTTGCTGATATTTTTCATGGAGACTGTTACGAAATCTTCTTCTTTTTTCAGGTCGATATAGACCCTTGTGCCTGTCTGGGAATATTTGCAGGCGTTGCTGAGAAGGTTACTCAGTACACGCCAAGTCAGGTTGCCGTCTACCATGGCGTAAAGGGGTTCTTCCGTTTCATTCACGATAACTTCCAGTTTTGCCAGTTCCAGTTTTTCTTCATATTCTGCTACAGCCTGGGAAACCAGTTCGCCCATATCTGTAGGCATCAGGTTTGCCTTGATATTGCCGGTGGAGGCTTTGGAGGCTTCCACTAAGTCCTCTGTCAGTTTTTTTAGTCGTCTGGACTGCCTGTCAAGTACTTCCACATATTCCGCTGCCTGGCCTGTCAGTTCCTCTTTTTTCAAGAGATCCACATAGTTGATGATGGAAGTCAGAGGTGTTTTGATGTCGTGGGAAACATTGGTGATCAGCTCTGTTTTCAGTCGTTCCGATTTCATTTTCTGGTTCAGGGCGATGGAGAAGCCCTTGGAAACGCTGTTCAGGTGTTCACCGTGTTTGCGGAAAGGGGGAAACATTCGTCGGGTATCGATTTTATTTTGCAGATTGCCGTGGGCCAGTTCTTCTCCGCCTTCTGCCAGTTTCTGCAGCTGGGCTGCAATGGTGCAGAAAACGAAGGTCAGTGCCAGATTCAGGATAACGGCACCAAAGCCGCCGCCGATATAGACAGAAGAGATGACCAGCCATGCTACGGCTACCTTCCACATGGCGGGAATGGCTTTCAGTGCGTCCCAGAACCATGCAAACAGTCTGCCGCAAAGGCGAAACAGACGGTAGAGGATGGTGTTCTGATAGAAGTATCTGCCCAGCTTAAGGCGGGTGGCGCAGGTTAGGATGGTTGCCAGTGCTAATACGGACAGGATCAGCAGCCCGGCGATGCCAATA
>JAFRZQ010000374.1 GCA_017442465.1 Anaerotignum sp.
CGAGGAACTGGAACTGTTGGATATCAAGAAACCCCGTGTTGGTGTAGTAGGGGAAATCCTGGTAAAATTCCATCCTACAGCCAATAACGATCTGGTAAATCTGCTGGAAAGAGAAGGCGCAGAAGCCGTTGTTCCCGACCTGCTGACCTTCGGTCTGTACTGCTGTTACAATCAGGTACAGAAGGAAAAATATCTGGGCGGCTCCAAGAAAGCCCGCATGATTGGTAATCTGGTGGCGAGAGTCATCGAATGGTACCAGAAACCCATGATGGATGCACTGGAAAAGAGCAAATGTTTCGATAAGCCTGAAGACATCAGAAGTCTGGGCAGAGAAGCAGAAAAGATCGTATCCCTGTGCAATCAGACTGGTGAAGGCTGGTTCCTGACAGCGGAAATGATCGAACTGATCCACAGCGGCGTTCCTAACATTGTCTGCACACAGCCCTTCGGCTGTCTGCCTAACCACGTAGTGGGTAAGGGCGTTATCAAAGAACTGCGCAAACAGTATCCTATGAGTAACGTGGTTGCTATCGACTATGACCCCGGCGCATCCGAAGTAAACCAGCTGAACAGAATCAAACTGATGCTGGCAAGTGCAAACAAAAACATCGACCGTGCCGATGAACACAATAAACTGAAAAAACCTCATTCTGTAGAACAGGTTGCTTTCAAAATTGAAGATTAAGTACATAAGATAAAACAAAAATGCTTCTGCTTTTGCAGAAGCATTTTTTATGTTACAATATAGAAAATTTCGTCGAAAGGGCGTGAAGATATGATCTGTTTCAAATGCAAGAAAAATATTGATGATGATTCCAACTACTGCAAATACTGTGGTGTGAAACTGGCGCAACAGTGCCCTGAATGTGGCGCGGCAGTGCCTGCGGATGTGCGTTTCTGCCCCCAGTGTGATGCGCTGGTGCAGGCGCAGGTCGGCATCGACTGGGATGCACTGACAAAAGAAGCGAAAACTGCTTTTGGCAAAGAAGATTGAGAAAAACGGCAATCAAAAAGGACGTCAATGGTTTTGACGTCCTTTTTTGTTGTCATCAAATCAGATTTTCCAGTTTTGCCTTTACTGCAGCGATTTCTTCGTCTGTAGGGCTTGTAGGTGTCCAGCCGATGTTGATGCCGTCGCCTTCCCATCTGGGGATCAGGTGCAGGTGGAAATGGAATACTGTCTGGCCTGCAACGGTACCGTTGTTCTGCAGTATGTTCATGTGTTCAAAGCCCAGTACTTCTTTCATAGCCTTTGCCAGTTTTGCCGCAAGGCTGAACAGTCTGCCTGCCTGTTCAGGGTCGATCTCAAAGATATTTGCCACATGGTTTTTGGGCAGGATCAGAGCATGACCTTCGCCGGAAGGGAATCTGTCCAGGATCACTTTGAATTCGTCATTTTCGTATATGGTTGCAGAAGGGATGTCTCCTGCAATGATTTTGCAAAAAATACAATCGCTCATGGGGTATCCTCCTTTGTATAGTGAAATAATAATAGATAACCCCATGATATCACGAAAGCAGTTTAATTCCCAGAGGTTTTCGCAAAGTATTTTGCATACAGATGGTTCAGGGCAGCGGTGTGGTTCTGTTTGTCGGTGATGATCTCAAAGATCAGATCCCATAGGTCATCCTCCCCTGTTAGCGCAGAGAGCAGGCTGCGGTAGAAGGTGATGTCATCCATTTCTGTGAACAGCAGTTCTTCCAGCAGGTTTTCAGCATCTTTGGTTTCGGTTTCTGTGTCCGTCATATCCTTCAGGATATCTTCAAAGGTATCGCTGAAAATGGTGAACAGGAGTTCTCTTAAGATCCGCTGATGCTTTTTGCCGTCAGTCTCCATGGTTTTCAGGATTTCTTCTGCACCTTTCAGGATTTCTTCCTGTAAAAGGGCGGTGTATTTCTGCTCCAGTGCAGCGGCTTCCTGCATTGCCAGCTGCAAGAGTTCCTGCAGGCGGCGGTCAGTGGAAAGGTCTGTGGTATTCTGGCTGGTGCGGTTGTTCTGTCTTTTTTCCTTGGCACCGATGGAGGTGTTGTAAAGCTGTGTTTTTCGGTTGTATGGATACATGGGATGGTTCTCCTTTTTGAAATGGATTTTTCTATCATCCTATGCAGGAAGGTTGATTTTCTTTCCAAAGAATTGGAAATAAGGATGGAATATAAAGAAATAAGATGCTATAATAAAATATTGTGTAAAGCAAAAAAATAAACTGTAAAAAGGTGGTCAAATATATGAAAACAAAGAAGATCCTGCTGACCGGCGGCGGCACTGCCGGC
>JAFRZQ010000375.1 GCA_017442465.1 Anaerotignum sp.
CCTGAAATTCCCTTATCAGCCCGAGATCATCGACATTGAAAGATATTAAAGGCGCTGAGCGCCTAACTCGAAATCAGGATTTCGAGTTGAAAGGCAGAAGAATAAACAGATGCGTTCCATCGCGAGCTAGAAACGCACTGTTTTCCTCGGCGAAAAGCGCGGTTTCCGCCTGCGGATTCCATTCAGGAAACCTGAGGTTTCCCGAACCTTTCCCTAAATAATGCAGATAAAAAGGGCGACGGTTTTCCGTCGTCCTTTTTATAAGGGGAAGAAGTAGAAAGAATGTTATTATAAGAATGTTTTTGCCACTCTTTTGGGGGAGAATAACATCCTCAGTCATCAGTATGTCTCCTTTTTTCAGAAATATGCAAAGAAAGAGAAAGTTTTGTGATTCAGTCACAGCAATCTCATTTTTGTTGTGTTATACTTGATTCAAACATAAGAAAATAACAAATGGTTAAGATAGAGAGTACAAATAAGGAGGAAATGAATATGAAACAGATCAGATCCAATGAATTTCAGAGTGAAGTATTAGAAAGCAGCATCCCCGTATTGGTGGATTTCGCAGCAAGCTGGTGCGGTCCCTGCAAAATGATGGGTCCTGTACTGGAACAGCTTTCCGCAGAATATGAAGGCAAAGTAAAGATCGTGAAGGTGGATATCGACGAATCCATGGACCTGGCACAGAAATACCGGATCATGAGCGTTCCCAATATGGTCATCTTCCTGAAAGGCGTCCCTGTGGATGGCGTGGTTGGCGCAGTGCCCCCTGCATATCTGAAGGAAAAACTGGATGAATTTGTGAAATAAACGGAAAAGCCCTCTCATTGAGAGGGCTTTTTTTATGCTGTTTTGACTCGTTTTCGATAGATCAGGAAAAATGCGATCATCTGACAGAGGAAGGTTGCCGCCCAGGAAACCGTATAGGATGCATACAGGCATTCTGGCGTGTGGAAGCCCGGCATCTGGAAGATTGTCGCGATCCAGCCGATACGGATACCGCATACCCCCAGCACGGAGATGATCATAGGTGCCACAGATGCACCCATGCCGCGCAGCGCCCCGGTGGAAACATCCATCATACCGCAGAGGAAATAAGGGATGCACAGGAAGGTCAGTCTTACCATGCCCCAGCCGATGGCCTCTGCAGAATCGGGGATGTAGAAGGACAGCAGGGTGGGTCCTGCAAAGTAAACAACAGCGGATACACTGATGCCCAGTACACATACACAGCCCAGGCAGATGGTAAGGATCTTTCTGACACGCTGATACTGTTTTGCACCGGCGTTCTGGCTGATGAAATTCAGGGCTGTCTGGTGGAACCCGTTCAGGATGACATATAAAAAACCGTCGATATTGGCTGCCGCTGCATTGCCGCTCATCACGATATCCCCGAAGGAGTTGATGGAGGACTGGATGAGCACGTTGGAGATGGAAAACAGGGAACTCTGGATCCCTGCCGGCAGCCCTACACGGATGATCCGCAGCAGCTGGGGTTTATAGAAACGCATTTTGGACAGCGTCAGTTTGCAGGCATCATTTCGTTTCATCAGAGCAATGACTACCAGAATCGCAGAAATACCCTGAGAGATCGTTGTCGCCAGAGCAACGCCGGCAACGTTCATATCGAACTGTGTCACGAAGATGACGTTCAGACCTACGTTGATGACGCCGGACATGGACAGCAGGAACAGCGGTGTTTTCGTATCCCCTGTGGCACGCAGGATAGATGCGCAGAAGTTATACAGCATGATAAAGGGCATGCCCATGAAATAGATCTTCATATAAATGGAAGACAGGGGCAGTACTGTATCAGGGGTGCCCATCATGGTCAGGAAGGTCTTATTGCCGAACACACCAACGATTGCCACGATAATACCACTGACGATGGCGGTAGGAACAGCCGTATGCACTGTATGGCTGACAGCTTCGGGACTGCCCGCCCCGATGGAATGGGCAACAGCTACTGTTGTACCAACAGATAAGCCGATGAACAGATTGACGATGAGCATACTGATGGAACCG
>JAFRZQ010000376.1 GCA_017442465.1 Anaerotignum sp.
CAGTGTATATACCTGCTTGCGTCCGCTGCTCTTAACAGATACGTCCGCTATAATATTAAAAGTATTTTGTAATAATGTAAAGCACTTTTTCGCAACGACGAAATTCTCTGTCTGTATTTTTACACAAAAATATTTTCCGAAAGCCACAGCCTGTCCACAGATATTGACAAAGGCTGCAGTTTCCGCAATTTCGCAATGTCTTCCATTTCCAAAATGAAGGGATAACTCACCCTTTACCTTAGACGAAAATGACAAATTTATCCCTCCCGCCCATTTCTCAGTATAAACATAGGTTTATTTTTATTTTTTGTTTTTTGCATCTTTTTCAATGTCATGGTGTTTCAGAAGAACCGTATGCTTCTCTTTGTCCAGAGCTGCATACAATGCATTTGCCAGAGTCACGGAACGATGTTTTCCGCCTGTACAGCCAATACTGATCACCAGATTATTTTTTCCTTCTTTGATATAAAGGGGAATCAGAAATTCCATCATATCCACCAATTTTTTTCTGAAGATCTTGCTTTCTTCAAAACGCATCACATAACTGCTGACAGGTTCATCGTTTCCCGTCAGTTCCTTTAATTCCTGAATATAAAATGGATTCGGCAGGAATCTTACATCAAATACCAGGTCACTGTCCGTTGGAATGCCATATTTGAACCCAAAGGACTGAATCGTGATCACAAGATTTTCATAATTTTTATTATCCACAAAAATACTGTTGATCTGTTCCTTCAGCTGTCTGGTCAGAATCTGGCTGGTGTCGATGATGTATGTAGATTTTGTTTTTACATCCCGAAGCATTTCTCTTTCTTTACGGATCCCTTCCTGAATAGATCCATTTCTGGAAAGGGGATGACTTCTTCTTGTTTCTTTGTATCGCTTGATCAGTACATCATCGGATGCATCCAGAAAAAGGATCTCATACTGATATCCTTTTTCTTCCAGAGAAGATAACTCCTGAAACAGGTCATTAAACAGTTTGCCGCCGCGAATATCGATTCCCATGGCAACACGTTCAATTTCCCCCTTCTGCTCATAGCATAATTCCGCAAATTTAGGCAGTAATGCCGGCGGGATATTATCTACACAGAAAAAATTGATATCTTCCAGAAATTTCAGTACTGAGGTTTTCCCTGCTCCGGACATCCCTGTTACGATCACAAATCTCATACATCTTCACCATCCCTTCTCTTTTGTTTTTTTATTCTTCCCCGACGATTTTCACTTCTGTTTCCAATACTACACCAAACTGATCCTTTACCTCTTTCTGGCAGAAGGTGATCAGGTCTAAAATATCCTTTGCAGTTGCATTGCCAATATTGATCAGAAAACCGGAATGCTTTTCGGAAACCTGGGCACCGCCGATGGTTTTGCCCTTCAGGCCGGCATCCTGCACCAATTTGCCTGCAAAATAGCCTGTAGGACGCTTAAATGTGCTGCCTGCACTGGGATACTGCAGGGGCTGTTTTTCTCTTCTCTGCTCTGCCAGTTCCGCCATACGGCCGCGGATAGCTGCATCCTCGCCCTTTGTCAGTTTCATTTTTGCACCCAGCACAATATAGCCTGCTTCGGGCACGATACTATGTCTGTAGCCCAGTTCCAGTTCTTCCGCAGGAATGGTTTTTACTTCCAAATCTTTTGTCAGTACATCCACGCTGATCAGAACATCCTTCATTTCACCGCCGTAAGCCCCCGCATTCATCACAACGGCACCGCCGATGCTGCCGGGGATACCGCTGGCAAATTCCAGCCCTGTCAGGGATGCATCCGCTGCTTTGGCTGCAACTGCACTAAGGAGGGCTCCGCCTTTTGCTTCAATGATATCACTATCCACAGTAATATCCGCCATTCTGTTATAAATCTGGATGACTGCACCACGAATGCCTTTATCACGCACCAGTAAGTTACTCCCATTGCCAATGACCATCGTGGGTACATCATATTTTTTCAGAATTTTGATTACATCCTTCAGTTCCTCCGCATCCTTTGGCATAATGAAAAGATCTGCAGGACCACCTACACGGAATGTTGTATGTTCTTTCATAGGTTCCTGCAGTTTCAGACCTTCCTCCCCCAGCCTTTTCTGCAGTTCCTGAATCAAATTCTCCATAAATTCACCTCATTATTTGCCGATACGATCTGCAAATTCCTGTGCCGTATTTTTCCCCATTTTTTTCTGACGATTTGTCATAGCTGCAGATTCGCAGATAATGGCAACGTTTCTGCCGGGACGCACAGGGATCGTATTACATAGCACTTTATTCCCCAGAATATCCATATATTCTTCATTTAAGCCCAATCTGTCATAAGATCCGGTCTGTCCATCCCATACTTCCAGTTTGATAACCAGATCAACTGTTTTCTGGTCCTTGACAGAACCAACGCCATACAACTCCTTGACGTTGATAATGCCGATCCCTCTCAGTTCGATCAGATATCGAATGATTTCCGGACAGGAACCAATCAAGCGTCTGTCTGCGATTTTCTTGATCTCCACTGCGTCATCAGCAATCAGACGGTGACCTCTTTTGATCAGCTCCAGAGCCGTTTCGCTTTTCCCGATACCGCTGGCACCGGTGATCAGAACCCCTTCACCATATATATCCACCAGAACGCCGTGCATCATCACACGGTCTGCCAGTTCTTCTCTAAGCCAGAAGATCAGTTCTGCTGTAAAGTCTGTTGTGATCTGTGGTGTACGAAAAATAGGCACATCATATTCTCTGCCGTATTCTATCATTTCCGGAAAAATTTCCAAATCTTTGCAGACGATCAGACAAGGGATCTTGTGTGCAAAAAAATCACGGATGGCCTTTTTTCTCTTTTCTTCATCAAGACTGCGCAGGAAGCTATGTTCTACACGGCCAATGACCTGCAGGCGGTCTTTATCAAAACTTTCATAAAACCCCGCCAGCTGTAAAGCCGGTCTGTTGATCTCTTTTTTCTTTACCGCTCTGCCTTCCAAAGAAATTTCCGGCAAAATATTTTCAA
>JAFRZQ010000377.1 GCA_017442465.1 Anaerotignum sp.
TGATATGCCCCCTGTCAAGTAGACAGGTAAAATATCTAAAATGAGATGCAGACGGTCACACATCTTGTGTGGCCGTTTTTCTATGCACACCATTTTTCTTTGTATTTTTCAATTCGTTTGTTTCTTGGAATAGCATATTCCGTTGGACAATCTGTGGAAAATGCCTCGTTTCTAACTTCCAAGGGTGTTTTACAGTGGTATCTGTCCTGCGGTCGTTCTTCACTGTAAAATCTCAGATAATCATTTATTGCAAATCTCAAAGATGCTTCATCAGTGATTTTGTACAGTTGATACATTTCTGTTTTGATGATTCCCCAGAAACCTTCTGTAGGACCATTATCTATGCAATGGCCCACTCGTGACATCGATTGCATTATCTGATGATCTTTGAGCTTTTTTTGAAAAACTTTACTGGTATACTGGAAGCCTCTATCACTATGGAACAATGGTTTGGCTCCCAGATTTGCAGTGATTGCTTTATCAAAGGTTTTAAACACAAGCCGATTGTCATTTCGGGTACTGATAACATAACCTACCGGATATCGATCATACAAATCAAGAATAACGCTTAAGTACAACTTCTTTGTATCTCCAGGGATCTTAAATTCAGTTACATCAGTTACCCATTTTTCATTTGGTGCCGCTGCATAAAAATCTCTGTTCAGTTTGTTCTCCGCCATGGTTTCTGGTGTTGAAGAAGCATATTTTTTCTTCTTTTTTCTAATTACAGAATGAATCCCCAGTTTTTTCATAATTCTATGTACACGCTTTTTACTATAGTTGGTGTGATTAAAATGATTGATCCAAGAGGTCATTCTTCTGTAACCGAGGATGTGATTGAATCGTTCATCGTATTCTTTTATAAGTTCAGCTAATTCCATGTTTTCCTGTTCCTGTTTTGGGATTTTCCGATGCAGCCACTTATAATAAGCAGCCCTTGAAACCTCCAGTTGTTTACACATCCAGTTGATACTCCAGTTTTTTGTTTCATAGAAAAACCTTATTGCCATAAATTTCGAAGCATAATGAAGTTTCCCCAGCCTCACATCCTTTCGAATTCCTGCACTTTTTTTAACAGTTCGGTTAACATATCCTTTTCTTCGAGCTGTCTTTTTAAACGGATATTTTCTCTTCGCAGGCGTTCCAATTCCCCTACTTCATCATCTTTTTTATGGCAGCCTCGTTTATCAACTAAACTATCTTCGCCTTCATTATCAAATTTTTTTACCCAGGAGTAGACCTGGCTATACGAAACATCATAAATCCTGGCCGTTTCTTTATAATTACGATGATGTTTAATGCAGTAATTTACGATTTCCTTCCGTTCTTCCAACGTTGTTTTCCTTCGTGCTGTTGCCATATAGACCTCCCTTTTCGGATCATAATCCTTAAGTTCCCTATTGGCATTATAACTCTTTATCCAGCATCTGAGAACCTCTCTGGCGGAAATGTTATATTTTGCAACGATATCATCGACACTGCCCTCGCCTGATAAAACGGCTTCAACACACATGACTTTAAATTCAGATGAATACGAAGCATTTCCATTTTTATTAATGAATGCTGCAATTCCGTATAATTTATATTTCGCAACCCATTGTTGTAAAGTTTTTCTTCCAATGTCGTATTTAGCTGCTAGATGGTCATAAGACCCAAAACCATCCAGGTATTCCTGCGAGACTTTCGCGCGGAATTCAGGTGTATGCGGCGATTTGGCCATAAAAAATCCCCCTTAAGTAGATTTTGGTTATTTACCTTGTCTACTTAAGAGGGATCATATCAGAAATGGCAGGTGCTTTCTTTTTGCTCGGAGAAATCCGGGCTTTTTTCATGCTCAAAATAAGGAAGTGAGGATATGTACAGATTTGATATAAAAGAGATTTCAAAGGAAGCTGCCTTGGAAATGATTCAGAAATATCATTACTCCAATACCCTTCCAAAGATAAATAAGCATTTTCTGGGGTTCTTTTTGGATTCAGATGAATATTCTTGTGCGGTGAAACCGCCAATCCGGCAGACAGGAAACCGCCTGTCCGGACTGACGGAAACCGCTAAGGCGAGTTTACTCGCGTAATGCTTTGTCTAAGCCATACACCTCACGCA
>JAFRZQ010000378.1 GCA_017442465.1 Anaerotignum sp.
CCTGCAGTTTATTTTCGCCGTATTTTTCCAGTCTTGTTTTTGCTTCCCCGGCAGTCAGCCCTCTGGGGTCACTCTCCAGCAGGCTGTATAATTCTTCCTTTTGTTTCATCCAAAGTTTTTCCATAAATACGCTCCTTTCCATTTGCTGCAATAGAAAAAGACTTCCATTGCACAAAAATAACACGTGCAATAAAAGTCTTGCTTCCTTAGTCAACCAAATGGGTTATCTATTCGGACAGTGCCCGGGGTTCTTTTTGCGAAACACCGTGATGACGAGCACTGACAGCGGATCTCTCCGCAAGCTACTCCCTCTTATCTATTTGAAGATTTTACCATACCGAACCCGCGAAAGCAAGCAAATTTTCTCTTTACACAGTTCCAGTATGGCTTTTCCCTGCTGAAAACATACTATGCAGGATTTTTTCGTTTGCATCTTTTTTTCCCGCAGTTTTTTTGGTAAGATAGAGAAAATCAGAAAAAATATCCCCAAAGGAGGAAATATAGATGAGACATGACAAATACCGCTACAGCAATACAGAAGAAATCGTATGGTATCTGAAGAAATACCGCCGTGTAGACGAAGAATGGCAGGCAGATTTCTATGATGAGTACGGCAGACATATGCTGACCTTTGAAAGCGACGAAGAAACCCTGGAAGCATTGCAGGATGACGACTCCCTGTTCACCATGGTGGCAGAATGGCTGGACTTCGCCCTGATGGTAAGTCCCGAAGAATAAAAAAAATGACCTGTTCAAATGAACAGGTCTTATTTTTTGCTTATGCAGTTTCTTCCGCCGCTTCTTTTGCCGCCACTTCATCGAAGATGGGCTGGATCTCATTTCTGTAAACCTTACGCCAGAAATAAATGGTCACAAACAGTGCCGCGATCTCTGCGATAGGGAAGGAGATCCATGTAGCATTCAGACCCCATACGCGGGAGAAAATGAACGCAGAGGGCAGCAGTACGAACAACTGACGCAGAACGGAAACGATCAGGCTGATGACGCCATGGCCCAGAGCCTGCATGGTGGAGATACGAATAATATTGAAGCCCGCCAACAGGAAGGACAGGCTGATCAGTCTCAGGGCAGGGATACCGATCTCCAGCATCTGTTCCGATGCATTGAAGATGCCCAGAAGCTGAGGAGTCAGCGCCCAGAACGCGATGGTACCGGCAGTCATCATAGTCATCGCATATTTTGTCGCCAGTTTCATGGTAGCCATCAGGCGGTCAGGCTTTCTTGCGCCATAGTTGAAACCGATGATGGGAACCATACCGTTATTCAGACCGAATACAGGCATGAAGATGAAACTCTGCAGCTTGAAGTATACGCCGAATACTGCCGCTGCTGTGGAAGTGAATGCAATAAGGATCTTATTCATACCGAAGGTCATGATAGAACCGATGGAGGCCATACAGATGGAAGGCACGCCGATGGAATAAATGGTTTTCACTGCATGGGCCTGCAGATGATATTTCTTAGGATTGATAACGATATCGTCATTTTTCTTCTTATTGAACCAGCATGCCAGACAGGCCGCACAGACCTGACCGAATACTGTGGCGATGGCAGCACCCTTGATACCCATAGCAGGCACACCAAACAGACCAAAGATCAGGATAGGGTCCATGATGATATTGATGATGGCACCAAGCCCCTGGGTCAGCATGGTATAGAAGGTTCTGCCCGTTGCCTGCAGGATACGTTCAAAGCCGAACTGCAGGAAAATAGCA
>JAFRZQ010000379.1 GCA_017442465.1 Anaerotignum sp.
ACTGTAACCGCATATGTACCTGTCTGACCAACCGTAGGTGCTACCGTTGCCACAACGCCCTGAAGGGGTTCTTCGGAAACGGCTGTCATCAGCACAGCTACTTCATCGCCCACATGGATCTTATTGACAGCCTGTTCGGAAACGCCTACTTCCATTTTGATGACAGACAGATCCATGACTGTATATGCAGGAGCAGTCTGGGCTGCCATGCCGCCGCGTTCGATGCCTCTTGTGGCGATCACACCGCTGATAGGTGCTTTCACTGCACAGTCACCGATATTTTTATTCAGGGTATCCATCTGCACCTGCAGCACTTCCAGCTGCGCCGCTGCAGATTCGTAACCATATTTGATCTGATCGAATTCTGTTTTGGAGATGATATCTTCATCAAACAGCAGTTTGTTGTTTTCATAAGCGGTTTTTGCGTTATTCACGCCCAGTTCCGCCGCTTTATAGTTGGCTTCGATGGAGCGCAGGTTATTCACCAGGTCTGTGCTGTCCACCTGGAACAGAACTGCCCCCTCCTCTACACTGTCACCCACTTCAAAATTGTAGCTCAGGACCTTACCGGGCACCATAGGAATGACTGCTACCGTTTTAGACGCTGCTGCTCTGCCGGTATAGGCAAATTCACTGGCGATCTCGCCTTTGCCTACCGTTGTGATCTCAACAGAACGAAGCTTCTTTTCTTCTTCTACCGTTTCCGTACCGCAGCCGGTACCCAGTGCCATGCACATTGCCAGTGCGATCAGTAATTTCTTTTTCATTCTTTCCATCCTCCTATCTGAAACAACTCTTTCAATTCCTTTACTTTGGTATAAAAAAGCGTTCTTGTCTTCTGATCCATTTCATCAAAGGCCACCGCCCCTGTGGACAGAAGGGCCTCCATGGTATATCTTACGGCTTCCTGACCTTTTTCCGTCAGAGAAATATAAACTTTTCTGCCGTCATCATCTTCCTTTGCCGATTCCTTTTCCACATAGCCGGCCTTTTTCAGCTTGGTCAGCATCAGAGACAGACTTCCCTTGGAGATCCCCAGCTCTGCGGAAATGGCAGAAACCGTATTCAGTCCCTCATTGGCATACAAAAAGCCCATCAATTCCATCTGATGCTTCGTCAGACCCAGTTCCTGCAGGCGGTCATTGATGAGGCAGCCAGACATATTCTGTTTATTCCATCGGCCGATATCACTGGCCAGTTCCAGCATGGCAGTCATGATATCTCTGCCTGTTACTGCATTCATATTCCTTCTCCTTTCCATCGAAATGATAGAAGAATCCTATCCTATTTATATAATACGAATTGATTTTAGTATAAAACGAAATACAAGTCAATTATTTTTACATTAAAACTAATTTAAGGTATGGATTTTTAAGAGCGAATGTGCTAAGATGTGTTACAATGTCAGAGAAGGCATATCAAAACTTACACTATATATATGACAGGAGGGAAAATCTTATGGATTTTCGTGTCTTGAGTGACAGTTCCTGTGATATTTCACTGGAACAGGAAAAAACATATGGTATCCAACTGATATCCTATTACGTTTCCTTTGACGGGATCAACTATGAAAAAGACCGCAGGGAAGTAACAGCAGAGGATTTCTACAGAAAAATGACAGAAAACCCCGGCGTATATCCCAAAACTTCCATGCCCACCCAGGTGGATTTTTACGAAGCTTTCCAGCCTTATGCAGAAAAAGGGGAAAAGATCATCTATCTGAACCTGACCAGCAAATTCAGCAGCTCTTTCCAGAGCGCCAACCTGGCAGCAGAGGCCCTGATGGAAGAATACCCCGACTGTAAGATCGCTGTCATCGACAGTTTTTCTGCCACTGTACAGGAAGGCCTTCTGGTAACAGAAGCAGCCAGAATGGCAGAGGCCGGCCTTTCCTTTGAAGAAGCCGTGGAAAAACTGGAAGAACTGAAAATGACCAGCCGTATTTTCTTCACCACCGGCGACCTTTCCTACCTGCAGAAGGGCGGCCGCATCGGCAAGGTGCTGACACAGGCGGCCAGTGTACTGAAGATCAAACCCATCATCCATCTGTATGAAGGGGAGCTGCAGGCAGCGGGCATCGTTCGCGCCAGAAAAAAATCCATCCGTAAATTCATGGATGACGCAAAGGCATTTTTCGCAGATAAAAACATCAATGATTACCGCATCTGCACCGGCAAAGGCTACGACAAAGAGGAATACGACGCCTTCCATCAGGAAGTGGCGGAAGAAATGAAAGCCCTGGGCTTTACCGGCGAAGTGGAATCCTATCAGATCGGCTGCACCATCGGCGTACACACAGGCCCTACCCCCATCGGCATCGCCTGCATCAGAAAATTTGACGCCTGATAATAACATACAGAAATTTTTTCAAACATCCTCCGCTGTTTGCGGCAGGATGTTTTTTGCTTTTTACAAGGTATTCAAAACCATATAAAAAAGGAAGCAAAACCGCCTTTTCACGTTTTGCTTCCTTTATATATATCTTTTCAAAACGATATCAAATCAAATTTTTTCCAGTAATCCCGCGTAGGTTTCCACACCGGTCACCAGAATGGATTCATCAAAATCAAATTCTGCACTGTGCAGAGATGCTGTAAGGCCTTTTTCCTCATTGCCGCTGCCCAGGAAGAAAAACATACCCGGAATAACGGTCTGATACAGGGAAAAATCCTCTGCCAGCATATAGGGCGGGGTCTCTTCATAATTTTCCCCGCAGACTTCTTCCAGTGCTTTCACCAAAGCAGGATCATTATCCACCACACGATACATATGGCGGAAGACCGCTTCTCCCTCGCAGCCATAGCCCGCAGCCACGCCCTGCACCACTTCATGCACTCTCTTTTCCATGGTTTCATATGCCGTATCACTGAAGGCACGCATGGTCCCTTCCAGCTTCACTTCCCTGGCGATGATATTGCAGGCTTCGCCCCCATGGATGGAGCCAAAGGTCAGGACACCGCTGTCCAGAGGGGAAACATTGCGGCTGATGATGGTATGGATAGCAGTGATGACTGCCCCTGCCGCCAGCACGGCGTCATTGCCCAGATGGGGCTGGGCACCGTGGGCACTTTTGCCGCGGATATAAAGATCCACTTCCCCGTTCCTTGCCATCATGGCACCTTTTCTGCAGGCCACCTTCCCCTGCTTCACCTGGGGGAAGATATGACAGCCGATGATTTTCTTTACATCATATTTTTCCAGAAGTCCGGCTTCGATCAGAAGTTTTGCCCCGCCAGGGCCTTCTTCTGCCGGCTGGAAGATCAGGATGACCTGACGGTCAGCGTAACTTTCAGGATGTTCGGAAAGGTATTTTGCAAAGCCCAGCAGGATAGCGGCATGACCGTCATGGCCGCAGGCATGCATCCATCCGGGATGCTCAGACGCATATTCCTTTGGCGTTTCTGTCACAGGCAGGCCGTCGATATCCGCCCGAAAGGCCACTGTTTCCTTTTCTCCTTTTTTGCCGAAGATGGCGACCACTGCCGTTTCCAGCCATGTTTCATATGTCACGCCCCAGCTGTCCAGTTTTTCTCTGATATATTTGGATGTTTTATATTCTTTCAGACCTGTTTCAGGGATTTTATGCAGATCGCGTCGGATCTTCGTCAGTTCATTTATCATGTTTATCATCCTCTCAAGACCTTGGGGCCGCTGTCCCCAACACCCCTGCAAGGGCATGATGCCCTTGACCTCATTTTGCAAAAGTATTCTCTTTTGCTTTTGATTTTTTCATGTTTTCATGTTTTTGTCAATGGAAGTATTGGAAAACAGAGGATTTTCATATATAATGAGAAAAACACAAAAGATAGTTTCTACCATATAAAAGGAGTGATCAACCAATGGATTATGATATGACAAATCCCTATGAAATTGCAAAATATATCAAAGACGCAAAGAAAGCAACACCCGTAAAGGCTTATGTGAAAGGCGACCTTTCCGCTGCAGCTGTACCCGAAGGTGTGAAGCTGTTCGGCACAAATGATTTCTGGTTCATGGTCGGCGACAACGTACTGGTGCAGGAAGTACTGAAAGCAAATGCTGACAAGATCATCGACTGCTACACAGAAAACGACAGAAGAAATTCTGCTGTTCCCATGCTGGATATCACAGAGGTTGAAGCAAGAATTGAACCCGGCTGCACAATCCGTGACCGTGTTGCCATCGGCAAGAATGCTGTCATCATGATGGGCGCTGTGATCAATATTGGTGCTTCCATCGGCGAAGGCACCATGATCGATATGAATGCCGTGCTGGGTGCAAGAGCAACAGTAGGCAAAAATGCTCACGTTGGTGCAGGTGCTGTGCTGGCAGGTGTGCTGGAACCCCCCTCTGCAACGCCTGTGATCGTGGAAGACGGCGTTCTGATCGGTGCAAATGCCGTTGTTCTGGAAGGCGTGAAGATCGGCAAGGATGCCGTTGTTGCTGCCGGTGCAGTGGTAACAGAAGATGTGCCCGCAGGCGCAGTGGTTGCCGGCTCCCCCGCAAAGATCATCAAAATGAAAGATGAAAAAACAGAAGGCAAAACACAGCTTTTGGATGACCTGAGAAAATAATCAAAACATCCCAAGGGCCACCTAAAAAAGGTGGCCCTTTTTTCATACTTACGATCCGTGCTCCGCCAGAATGTTTCGTTTCGCAAAATGTAACCAAGTTGTAAAGACACAAATAGTGACATCACAAAAATAATGTTGTAAAATGAATGTGATAAAAAGCAAACGGAACAAGGAAAGGGTGAAAACGGGCATGGAAAAATATGACGCTGCGTTTTCCGATATGGAAAATCGTTTGATCGAAGAAGCAAGGATGATCCCTCCCCGTCTGGACGTGATCGAAGAATGCCTGCGTGCCGGCGCTGATCTGAATAAAATCGGTGCTGAACGAAACGTATTTCTGACCATTCTGGAATATTACGGGGAATATGTAGATGAAAACGGTGATGTAAGAGAAACCGGGGAATATCTCCCTGCTCTGCTGAAACTGTTTTTCCGCTATGGCGTAGATATAAAAGTGAAAAATGAAGACGAAATGAGTGCTGCATGGTGCTTTGTATGGCCCACTGCCACAGACCAGGCCATGCTGGAAGCAGCGGAACTGCTGCTGCAAAAAGGCATGAAAGCCAACGCCCGCTATCAGAATGAAACACCCCTGGATTATCTGGAAGAATCCCTGAAACGGGCAAGGGCCACCAATGACTGGACAGAGCTGGACAGTTTCCGTGAAAAATATCGGGCACTGCTGATCCGCTATGGCGGGGTGCCCCGCTACAGAGGATACTGCGGCTGGGTGGCAGAGGATGTTCCGGAAAAAGAGAGACCCCTGCTGTGGGGAGATAAGAGCCACCGTGCCAAACTGAACCGTAACTATCGTTTCCGTTATAACGAAAGCATAAAAGACTTTGACCTGATCGATATGAAAACAGAAAAACGGATCGGTTCCTTCTATGGCAAAAAGTAACGATGCGAACAATTCCCTTGTACACGGTGCAAAACCATGGTATAATATACGATAGTTTTGTATGCAGAAAATGAGAAGGGATGATACAAATGAGAAAAAGATTATTTGCAGTTCTGATGCTGTTAACACTGGCGCTGACAGCCTGCGGCGGTGACGATTATACAACTGTTTTCACAGACGTAAATACGGTAGAAGGTGTGACCATGGCACTGAAACAGGATACCCTGAAAGGTTCCCGGGCAACCTTTATCCTGACCAATGATTCCGATGAAGATGTTTATCTGGACCCCGTTGAATTCCACCTGGAAAAGAAAAACAGAGACGGTGTATGGGAAGAAAACATCGGCACAAGAGTTTCTGAATGGAAGCGTGACACAACAGAAACGATCCCTGCAGGTACTTCCATTGAAAGAGAAGTTGACTGGAAGGGCCTCTGCGGCAGCATCAACAGCGGGGAACACCGCGTTGTTCTGATCGTAAATGACCAGCCCATCGCCTGCGAATTTGAAAAATAAAATACGAATGACCATCTGATCTGAGATCAGATGGTCATTTTTTATTGGAATCTCTTTTTCAGTTCTTCCGGCATGGATGCCAGTGCCTTTGCAAAATCCTCTTTTTCCAGCATACCGCTTTCCCGGCTGACAACCGCAGAGGAAATATGATTGGCCGCCCGGATGGCATCGGCAAAGGACAGGCCAAAGCGTCTGGCAGAAATGACAGAGCCCATATGGGAATCCCCGGCGCCAATGGTATCCTTCACCACTGCCGGCACAGGGGCTGCATAATGATCGGCCCCGTCATAGCAGTAGGACCCTTTTTCGCCCAGGGTAACGATCACTGCATTCCGGGTTTTTGCAAAAATAGCCCTTGCCGCTGCTTCCACGGTCTTTTCTCCCGTAAAAATCAGGCTTTCCCCCTCATTCAGATGCAGCACAGGGCCCAGGGAAAGCATGGCCTCCATCCGCTCGGGCTGGATCTGCATAATACGGGCACCGGGTGCAAAATAAATGGTATATTCCGGATGTTTCCGTAGATAGGCAAGAATATTTTCCCCGGTATATTCCTCGATCTCCAGTCCGCAGACATAAACGCTGTCGATCCGTTCGGTGTCTATCTTTTCCAGATATTCCTCATAGAAGGTATATTCAATGCCATGATCCACGATAAAACTGCGTTCTCCGCCTTTTTCCGTTTCCACTACGCAGTAGCAGCAGCCATTTTCCTCAGGGCGGCGCACATAGATGGGCACACCTCTTTCTTCCAGCTTTTTGCCCACAAAATCCCCATAGATACCGGTGCCCACCGCCGTGCAAAGGCTATAGGGCGCACCAAAATGCCGCAGGATATCGGAAACAAGGAAGGCACAGCCCCCCAGGGAACGGGTCTGGCGGCTGATATGCACATCTTCACCTGTCACAGGCAGGTGTGGAATATTTACGATCACATCGACAACAGCAGAGCCGATGACCAATGTCTGTTTCATGCTTTTCAACTCCTATGATTATTGAACTTTTCGTTTTCTTCTATCTTTAGTATAATAGAGAAAAAATAGAATGGAAATCAAAATTTTCAAAATTTCATGGAACCGGGCAGATTTTTTGTACGTCAAAAAATACAAAGACATTTTCTGGCAATAGGAAAGGAGAAATGGATATGAAAAAATGGAAAAAAGCAGCCGCTGTTCTGGCCGCAGCAATGGTACTTTCTCTGGGCACAGCCTCTTTTGCATACGCCGCTGAAGGCGAGATCAATGTAAACGGCATGGGCATCGTCATGGCTGATCCCGACACAGCAAAAATTTACCTGAACGCAGAAACCATGGGCAAAACTTCGGAAGCAGCCCAGAAAGAAAATAATAAGATCGTGCAGGCCGTAACAAAAGCTATGCAAGATCTGGGCGTAACAAAGGAAAATATCGTGACCACCTATACCTCCGTATATCCCCAGTATAATTACGATGATAAAACCGGTCAGCGCACTGTCATCGGCTACCGTTCCTATACAGATCTGCAGGTGACCACAAAGGACATTGACAACAGCGGCAAATATATCGACGCTGCCCTGAAAGCCGGCGCAACAGGTACCGGCGGCGTGGAATTCTCCGTAGCCGACCAGAGCCTGTATTACGGCCAGGCCCTGCAGGTGGCAGTGAAAAATGCAGAAAAATCTGCCACATCCATCGCTCAGGCTTATGGCAGACAGCTGGGTGCAGTGAAGAGCGTCACAGAAAACTCCAGAAATGCCTATTATGTGGAATCTGTCAGCATGAATAAAATGATGGCAGCAGAAGACTCCGCAGCGGCAGCAGGCGGCGGCGGTACGACCATCAGCTATGGTAAGATCCAGATCACAGCAAATATTGCTGTTACATACGGGTTTTAACGCCGCAAGCAAATAAAGTTTAGATCAAACCTTTTCAAAGGTTTGCAGGGTGTGGGACAGCGTCCCGCAAAAGATAACAAAACAAAAAGGACACCCCGTTCTGAGGTGTCCTCATTTTTTTACTTATTTTTCATAAGGTCTTGTTTTTCTGCTGCCTTCGCCGTATTCT
>JAFRZQ010000380.1 GCA_017442465.1 Anaerotignum sp.
AAAACGACCAAAACACGACAGATGCTGCTGTTCCTGCTGCAGAAGCACGCACGCCCCATGACAGCAGAAGAAATGCATGAAATCGCAAAAAACATCCTCCCCATGAACGTTTCTACTGTCTACCGCACCCTGAATACCCTGACAGAGAAAGATATCCTCATCCGTTCCGTTCGACAGGACGGCAAGGCATACTATTCCCTGCCGAAAAAAGATCACTATCATCGTCTGGTATGTGACCTCTGCGGCAAAGTCATCCCCATCGATACCTGCCCTTTAAGTGAGCTGGAGGAAAATTTGGAAAACAAAACTGGCTTCCGCATCACCGGTCATTCTCTGGAATTTACCGGTCTCTGCCCTGAATGTGCAGAAAAAGTATAAAAATAAAGCAGTCCAAACGGACTGCTTTTATTATTATTTCAGGACCTTCAGTTCAAAGTCTGTGCCATCTGCGTATTTTTCCAGCAGATTTTTCGCTTCATCCAGAAGCCCGGGCAGGTCTGCATCGCCGTCAAAGGCGTAATATACCAACAGCAGATCCTTTGTCGCATCTGTGATCATGGTTCTGTCATTATCACTGGTAGGGTTGCCGAAGGGGCCTTCCTCGTCGAACATAACAGGCAGGAATTCGATATTCAGCACATCCTTGCCGATGCCGCGGTATGCTGTGCCTTCGGGGGCACGCATCCATGTGATGTCGCCTTTTGTATGAGCCAGATCATAAGTACCCATGGAATAGCCGGATTTGATGGACAGGTAGTTATTGATGTCCACTACATTATTGATGTAGTACAGACCTCTTTCCTTGGCAATTCTTCTGCACATAGCCTCTGCAGAGGAACGGTAGCGGTTGGGTTCCTTCCCCAGCGCCTTATAGGCCTTTCTTGTGGACTGGATCTTATCTCTCTTATTCGCCTGAGACAGTTCCACTTCGGAAAGCTCTGCGATCTTGCCATTCAAAAGTGCCAGAAATTCTTCGGGATCTGCATATACCTCTACCTTGCACTGCAAAAGCCCCAGTGCTGCATCAGGGCATCTTTCTTTCAGGCTTTCATCTATTCTTACATTTACCATGATTTTTTCTCCTTTCAAAACCGATTCACTCTTCTTAGATTACCGCAAAATGACAGTTTGTCAAGTTTTCCTTTTTCTCCTGTTGAAAAATCCATGAAAATGCGTTATTATATTTTTTAGCGAATTTTTTTATTAAAGGAGAGAGAAAAATGGATCAGCGTACTTTAGTTGTTTCCTGCGTAGAATATTACAGCGACCTGAAAGCAATTCCCAGTGATAAAGTTTTTTCTGCTTTTGAAAAAGCCGGCTTTATCGACATGATCCTGGATACCCAGAAAATGTTCCCTGAAATGGGCGTTGATTTTTACATCGGTATGGTGGACGGCCTGACACATCTGGAAAGCGATTCTTCCGTTGGCGAAAACACACACCACGAAGAACGTACTGCTCTGGCGGCAGAAGTTGTTTCCCTGCTGATGAAAAAACACAAAATGGATGATCTGGAAGCCTGCAAAATGTACTATCATTCCAAAACCGCAGCTTCTGTCAGCGATGAAAAAACAGGCTTCTACAAAAAAGCCGCAAAGGAAATTTTTGATCTGATCGAATCAGAATAAGAAAGTTAAAGGTGATACAAAATCGTATCACCTTTCTTTTTTGTCTTTCATTGACAGACAGCGACAAAACTCGTTCTTGACTTTTTCAGGAAAATAACGCAAAATATATATGTTATAGCGGAGCGTGGCCCAGCTTGGTAGGGCGCAGCGTTCGGGTCGCTGAGGTCGTGGGTTCAAATCCCGTCGCTCCGGTGCAAAAAAGACTGTCTGTAAGACAGTCTTTTTTAATTTTCTCTTAAAATCGTTGTTTCTCAGTCCTGATTGGATTATAATGTTATGATGTTATGAAAATCGAAAGGAGTTTCCATCATGGATATGATATTTGAATTACTGAAAGCCGTCCTCTTCGGCATCGTTGAGGGCATCACGGAATGGCTGCCCATTTCTTCCACCGGACACATGATCCTTCTGAATGAATTCGTCAACCTGAAGGTTTCCGAGGAATTCTATAACATGTTTGAGGTCGTGATCCAGCTGGGCGCAATCCTTGCCGTGATCCTGCTGTTCTTCCATAAACTGAACCCCTTCTCTCCGAAAAAAAGCTCTCCTCAGAAGCGGAATACATGGAGACTGTGGTTCAAGGTCGTCATCGCAGTGATCCCCTCCGCTGTCATCGGCATCCTGTTCGATGACTGGATGAATGAACATTTCTACAACTATGTTGTGGTGGCTATCACACTGATCGTTTATGGTATCGCCTTCCTTTTTGTGGAAAGAGCCAACGAGCATCGTTCTCTGCAGGTCAATACGGTCTATGATATCGACCTGAAAACAGCCATCCTCATCGGCTGCTTCCAGTGTCTGAGCCTGATCCCCGGCACATCCCGTTCCGGTTCCACCATTCTGGGGGCCATCATTCTGGGTGTCGGCCGTTCTGCCGGCGCAGAATTTTCCTTCTTCCTCGCCATCCCTACCATGGTGGGTGCCAGTGCGCTGAAACTGGTAAAATTCCTGCTTTCCGGTGCCACAGCAACCAGCATGGAACTCATCATTCTGGCAGTTGGCTGTGTGGTTTCCTTTATAGTCAGCCTGCTGGTCATCAAAGGCCTCATGGAATATGTACGCAAGCACAGCTTTGCCGTATTCGGCGTATACCGCATCATTCTGGGTATTCTGGTGCTGGGCTACTTCGCATTTACCACTCTTTTATAAAAAAAATGACCACCTTTTCAGGTGGTCTTATTTTTTTGATTATTCTTCTGTTGCTGTTTCTTCTGTTTCTACCACTTTGATCGCGATGCCCAGTTCATCCAGCTGTTTTTCTTCAACCAGACCGGGAGCTGCTGTCATAGGGCAGGAAGCATCTTTTACTTTAGGGAATGCGATTACGTCACGGATAGATGTAGCACCGCTCATCAGCATGATGATTCTGTCCAGACCGAATGCCAGACCGCCGTGAGGGGGAACGCCGTATTTGAAGGCATCCAGCAGGAAGCCAAATCTTTCCTGTGCGTCTTCCTGTGTGAAGCCCAGCAGTTCAAACATTTTCTGCTGGATTTCTCTGCGGTGGATTCTGATGGAGCCGCCGCCCAGTTCGTAACCGTTCAGAACGATATCGTATGCTTTCGCACGAACTGCACCGGGGTTTGTATCGATCAGTTCCAGGTCTTCATCCATAGGTGCTGTGAAAGGATGGTGAACTGCAACGAATCTGTTTTCTTCTTCGTCCCATTCCAGCATAGGGAATTCTGTGATCCACAGGAATGCGAAATCATCGGGTCTTGTCAGTTCCAGCATTTTAGACAGTTCCAGACGCAGAGCACCCAGAGAGTCAAATACTACTTTATCCTGGTCAGCGCAGATCAGGATCAGGTCGCCGGGCTGACCATCCATAGCATCCACGATTTCCTGCAGTTTTTCAGGTGTGAAGAATTTCGCGATCTGGGATTTCAGAGTACCATCTTCGTTTACAACGATCCAAGCCAGACCTTTTGCTCTGTATGTTTTTACGAATTCAACCAGAGAGTCGATTTTCTTTCTGGGGAAGGAACCGCAGCCTTTTGCATTGATTGCTCTTACGCTGCCGCCTGCTTCCAGTGCGGATTTGAATACAACAAATTCTGTACCTGCAACCACATCAGAGATGTTTTTCAGTTCCATACCGAAACGTACGTCGGGTTTATCGGAACCAAAGCGTTCCATTGCTTCTGCATAAGTCATTCTGGGCAGAGGCAGCTGGATATCTACGTTCATCAGGTCTTTGAATACCTTCTGCATCATTCTTTCGTTGATATCCATGATATCTTCGATATCTACGAAGGACAGTTCCATGTCAACCTGTGTGAATTCAGGCTGTCTGTCTGCTCTCAGGTCTTCGTCACGGAAGCATTTTGCGATCTGGTAGTATCTGTCCATACCGGATACCATCAAGAGCTGTTTGTACAGCTGAGGGGACTGGGGCAGACCATAGAAGTTACCGGGGTGAACACGGGAAGGTACCAGATAGTCTCTTGCGCCTTCGGGTGTGGATTTACCCAGGATAGGTGTTTCGATTTCCAGGAAATTTTCCTGATCCAGGAAGTTTCTCATTACCTGTGCTACTTTATGACGCAGCACCAGGTTATTCAGCTGAGAAGGTCTTCTCAGATCCAGGTAACGGTATTTCAGACGCAGATCGTCTTTTACTGTTACGGAGTCTTCGATCTGGAAAGGTGTTGTTTCGGAATCAGAAAGGATACGCAGTTCCTTTGCGATGATTTCGATCTTACCTGTTTTCATGTTAGGGTTGATGTTGCCTTCTGTTCTTGCAGCAACTTCACCTCTTACCGCCAGTACATATTCGCTGCGGATTGTTTCTGCTTTTGCAAACAGATCTTTTTCTGTTACATTTTCATCGATTGCGATCTGCACCAGACCTGTTTTGTCTCTCAGTGCAATAAAGATCAGCTGACCCAGATCACGACGGCGCTGAACCCAGCCCATCACTGTTACTTCCTGACCGATCATTGCTTCGCTCACGTTTGCACACATGC
>JAFRZQ010000381.1 GCA_017442465.1 Anaerotignum sp.
AAGGAACGGGAAAGTTCCAGCGTATCCAGAACGGTATTTTTCACTTCGATGTTACATTTTCTTTCTGCATTGACACGGATAAAGCCCATGTCAAAGTTCGCATTATGAGCAACCATGACCGCATCCCCACAGAAATCAAGGAATTTCGGCAGAATATCCTGGATCACAGGTGCATCCGCAACCATGTCATCAGTAATACCAGTCAGTTTTGTGATTTCCTCAGAAATGGGTTTTTCTGGATTCACAAAAGTACTGAAACGGTCAACGATTTTACCATCCTGCAGTTTTACCGCACCGATTTCCGTAATGCTTTCCGTTTCTCTGGAAAGTCCTGTGGTTTCAATATCAAATACTACAAAAGTATCATCCAGAGACTGTCCGCGAGGCATCGTCACAACGCTGCCAAGGTCATCGATCAGATAAGCTTCTACACCGTAAATGACCTTCAGATCTGCCTTACCAACGGCATTCATGGCATCAGGGAAAGCCTGTACCACGCCATGGTCTGTAATTGCAATGGCCTTATGCCCCCACGCAATGGCACGCTCGATATATTTTTTTACATGGGTCACGCCGTCCATACTGCTCATCTGCGTATGAAGATGCAGTTCCACGCGTTTTTCCTCAGAATCATCCATTCTGGGCGCAGGTGCAGAAGCGGTCATGATATTTTTTGCCATGATATTGATTTCCTTGCTGTATTTATCAAACTGGACGTCGCCCTGTACCCGCAGATATTTGCCTTTTTTGATCTTATCGCTCAGTTCCTGATCGAAAACACTGCGTTTTACAAAGAATTTCACAGTCGTAGAATCGCTCAGGTCAGTGATATCAAAGGAAACAATGTATTTTTCCCCTTTGATTTCCTTGGCTTCCACATTATAGATACTGCCTTCAACGATAACCGCTTCCCCAACGATTTTTGTATCAATGATCTTGCTGTTATTGCCGTTGATTTCCTTGCCAAAGAGAATGCCTTTGGAAATAGAGGAAGAAACAGCTGCCACTTCTGCATTGGCTTTTTCCTGTACGGCTTCTGTCTGTGTGGAAACGATTTTCTGGCTCAGTTCCAGTAGTTTCTGTTCCTGCTGCTGTTCCAGAAGGGCTCTCTCTTCTGCAGATGTCTGTATATTCTTAAATTGTACTGTCAGACGCTGCCCTGTTTCCGTTTCGATCATTTTCATGATGGCATCATCCAGATGCTTCTGAGACAGATAATAAGCCATATTGTTTTTTACGAAAATCTGCATCTTGCCGTCAATGATTTTCCATTCTGCATCAGAAATCACACCGGCACAGACTCTACTCTGCTGGCTGACAAAGGTCTGTATGCTTTCCCAGTACCCTTCTGCCAGTTGTTCCGGTGTATTTTCTTCCAGTTCGTATGTAATTTCAATATCCACTTCTCGGATACCGGGCAGATTTTTCAATAATTCCTGTCTTAAATCTTCCCATTTTTGCAGAGGGATCAGCTGCTGCGCAGCAATTTCCATACTTACAGTACGTCCTTTCTTATGGATGGTCAATTTGCGTACTTCCGTGCCATGAAAGGCTTCCTGTACACTTAAAGATAAGGAAATCTTCTGAAATACATTTTCAAAATTCTGTGCGGTCATGCCTTCCCTCCTTTCTTTCGTAATTTTTCTTCATTATATTTTTTCAATTTCTTCCATCAGAGCAGAAACAAGCTCATCCTCATTCACTTTACGGATAACTTCGCCCTTTTTGAATACCAGACCAACGCCTTTGCCCCCGGCAATGCCAAGGTCTGCTTCTCTTGCTTCTCCAGGCCCATTTACGACACAGCCCATAACAGCGACCTTGATATTTTTATCGATATATTTGCATTTCTCTTCTACTTCATTTGCGATGGAGATCAGATCGATCTCTGTTCTGCCGCAAGTAGGACAGGAAACAAATTCAATGCCGAATTTACGCAGGCCAAGACTTTTCAGAATTTCTCTTGCAGCCTTTATTTCTTCCACAGGGTCACCTGTCAGGGAAACACGAAGGGTATCACCAATACCCATGGCCAAAATCGTACCAATGCCTACTGCGGATTTGATGGTACCTGCGTATGGTGTCCCCGCTTCTGTGATACCTACATGAATGGGATAAGGAATCGCTTCAGAAAGCAGGCGGTATGCTTCAATGGAGAAAGGCACGTCAGATGCTTTGATTGAAACAACGATATCATAGAATTCGAATTTTTCCAGAATATGTACGTGTTTCAGAGCACTTTCCACCAAGCCCTGTGGTGTCACACCACCGTATTTTTCCACCAGCTCTTTCTCCAGAGAACCGCTGTTTACACCAATACGGATGGGAATGTTCTTTTCCTTCGCCATATCAACGACCTGCTTGATCTTATCTTCATCACCGATGTTGCCGGGGTTGATACGAACTTTATCAATACCCAGTTCCATGACACGCAGAGCAAGTCTATAGTCAAAATGGATATCCGCCACCAAAGGAATATGGATGCGTTTTTTGATTTCACCAACGGCATCTGCTGCAACCATATCAGGAATGGCCACACGCACCAGTTCACAACCTGCTTCTTCCAGTGCGAGGATCTGTTTTACGGTAGCATCCACATCTCTGGTATCCGTATTACACATGGACTGAATGATAACAGGGTTCGTTCCGCCCATCATCAGACCACCGATATTTACTTCTCTTGTCAGTTTTCTTTCCATTTTTTCACTCTTTTCCAAAATCTCAAAAAACGCCTGAATATTTTCCAGTTCAGGCGTTTCTATTTCAGATAATAAATTTCATAATATCGCCAAAGAGGACATACACCATCAGTCCCATGATGAACATAAAACCAAGAAACTGCAGCTTTCCTTCCGTTTCAGGATCCAAAGGTTTTCGGCGGACTGCTTCATACAGAAGGAACAGAATTTTACCGCCATCCAATCCTGGAATCGGGAACAGATTCAGCACACCAAGATTGGCACTGAGGACCGCACCGATATATACAACATTCTGAATAGCAGCCATCAGGCTATACTCCAAACCGGCTTCATAACTGGTTTCTACAGTTTTAAAAATGGCGATCGGACCGCCGTATTCATCTTTTTCTGCTGTAAAGGTAAATACACGCACTAGCCCTTCTGCAGTCATTTTCACATAATTGATCATGGAAAACAGACTGTAATGAACTGTTTCGCCGATAGTCATTTTTTCATAACCCTCTACAGGCTCTGCAAACAGACCTGTTACAACATTGGGGTTAAAACCGATCAGATATCTTCCGCTGGCTTCATCCAGTCGGGGCTGTAATTCATAGCGATACAGCATGCCGTTTTTCCCAATGACCTCCAAATCTATGGGGTCTCCTTTGTTATCCATCAGTAGATAAGACAGTTCATCATAAATATGAATGGTTTTTCCGTTGATCTTTCGAATGGTATCCCCTGGCTGCAGTCCGCATTCCGCTGCAGCAGATTCTGGTATGATGGCTCTGATCTCAGGTGTAGCTGTATATGAGGTACAGGTCAGACCAAAAATCATAACGAACGCCAGAATGAAATTCATCATTGGTCCTGCAAACATGACCGCAAATCGTACACCAACAGATTTTGTCAGAAAGGATGTAGAACTGGGAGAGGAGCCATCTTCACTATCCCCTTCCATGCGGCAGAAACCGCCCAAAGGAATGGCACGCAGACTATATTCTGTATCTCCTTTGGTAACAGAAGTGATTTTCGGGCCCATGCCAACAGCAAATTCCTGTACCCAGATGCCGCTTTTTTTTGCAACGATAAAATGACCAAATTCATGGGCAACCACAAGGACACCCAGCAATAAAATTGTAATCAGTAACGAGGAAATGTTCCTCACCTCCAAATACTTACTTGAAGCTTACCTTCGCTGCATAGTCCTTTGCCCATGCATCTGCTTCCAGCAAGTCTTCCAAAGTATATTCATATTTTACAGTATATGCATCCATTGTTTGTTCAATCAGTTCAGGAATATCAAGGAATCCGATATCCCCTTTCAGGAAGCGGGCAACTGCAACCTCATTGGCACCATTCAGCACTGCAGGCAGTGTGCCGCTGGTTTTCAGTGCACGATAAGCCAGAGAGAGACATTTGAATGTTTCCATATCAGGTTTATCAAAAGTCAAATTATTTCTCTGTGTAAAATCTACACGAGGAAATGGACTCTTTACACGCTTGGGATATGTCAATGCATACTGGATAGGTACACGCATATCAGGTTCCCCCAGCTGTGCCACAATTGCACCATCTTCATATTCCACCGCAGAATGCACGATACTCTGAGGGTGCACCAGAACTTCGATCTGATCCACATCCACACCGAACAGCCATTTTGCTTCCATCACTTCCAGACCTTTATTCATCAGCGTGGCAGAGTCAATGGTGATTTTATTGCCCATGCTCCAATTGGGATGTTTCAGAGCATCTGCTGCTGTTACGTTCAGCAGTTCCTCCCTCTTTTTGCCGCGGAAAGGACCACCGGAGGCTGTCAGCAGAATGCGTTCAATTTTGCTGCCTTCATTACCCTGCAGGGACTGGAAAATAGCAGAATGTTCGCTATCCACAGGATAAATATTGATGTTATGTTTTTTCGCCAGATCCATAACCAGCTGACCGGCAGAAACCAGCGTTTCCTTATTGGCCAGTGCAATATTCTTGCCTGCACGAATGGCTTCAAAGGTAGGCTTCAGACCCACATTTCCAACAACAGAGGTCACAACTGTATCCACGCCTTCATAAGTCGCGGCTTCTACCAGGCCATCCATACCGCAGACAACGCGGATATGCAAATCAGAAAGTTTTTCTTTCAGGATTTCTGCATTCTTTTCATCCATCACAGCTACCAGTTCAGGCTGAAATTTTCTCGCCTGTTTTTCCAGCAATCCGATATTGCTGTTACCGGTGATCGCCATGACCTTGATATCTTTTAAGTTTTCAACTACTTCCAGTGTCTGGGTACCAATAGAACCCGTAGACCCTAAAATAGATATTTTTCTCATATTTACACCTTCATTCACCATTCATCATTTGATGAGGAACAGCATGATATAGTATAACACGGGAGCTGTCATAATGACGCTGTCAAATCTATCCAGTACGCCGCCATGACCGGGCATCAGATTACCGTAATCCTTAATGCCTACCTGACGTTTGATGGAAGATGCCGCCAAATCGCCGATCTGGGAAATGATAGAACCTGCAAAGCCGATCAGACCACACAGCAGTAATACATTTACGCCATCAATGGGATAGGTTTTATTGATCCATACACCATACAGCAGGCACAGTACGATGGATGTGATAATGCCGCCAACAGAACCTTCAATCGTCTTCTTCGGGCTCAGAGCAGGGCACAGTTTGTTTTTACCCAGGAAATAACCTGTGAAATACGCACCTGTATCACAGCCAAAGGCGGAGATAAATGCCAGCCAGATCAGCAGTTTCCCGTGATCGTATTCTCTTACCAGATATACGTGGGAAAGCAGGAAGCAGGCATAGAAGAAACCGAACAACGCTGCCACAACTTCCACATAATTTGTTTTCTTATAACAAAGCACACTGTAAACTAGAAGTGCAATGGTAAACAGGGATGTAAACACGCTGAACAATGGTGCTGTATAAATGATCTTATCAATGAAGATCACATAGATTAGCCCGAAAATATAAGCAATAATGTGTGTCCCTTTTACTTCCTTGGAAATAGCCTTATTGAATTCATACATACCAACAAGACCAAGAACGGCAATGCCAATATGTGTCCATAAGCCGCCGCTTACAATAACAAAAATCAGCAAAGGTAAAGCTACCAGTGCGGAAATGATTCTCGTTTTCATGCACTGTCACCTCACTTTAATCTGCCGCCGAAACGACGTTCTCTGTTCTGGTAGTAATAAATCGCTTTCTGCAGTTCTGTTTTATCGAAATCAGGCCACAGTACCTCAGAAAAATAAAATTCGGAATACGCGATCTGCCACAGCAGAAAATTACTGATTCGCTCTTCCCCACTGGTGCGAATCACCAGTTCCGGATCAGGTGTCCCAGCAGTATCCAGGGCATTGGTGATAACATCTTCTGTCACATCTGTGGGATTCAGTCTGCCCTCTGCTATGTCTGCGGCAATTTTGCCAACTGCACGGCGCAGTTCATCCCTGCCGCCATAATTCAATGCAATGTGTACGGACAGGCCTGTTTTTGTTTTGGAGATCTCTTCGATTTCAAGAATTGCATCCTGAATATCTTTATCCAGACGGGAAATATCACCAATCACATCCATGCGAACATTATCATTCAGGAATTTTTTGAAGTAGTTCTTCAGGTACATGCGCAGCAGATCCATGATGGCACCGACTTCTTCCTCAGAACGTTTCCAGTTTTCTGTGGAGAACGCATAGACGGTCAGATGTTCTAACCCCATATCTTTTGCTGCGTAGATGATTTTTTCCAGTGCTTCCGCCCCAGCCTTATGGCCGGCTTTTCTGGGGAGTGCTCTTTTTGTGGCCCATCTGCCATTACCATCCATGATGATGGCAATATGCTTGGGCATTTTTTCAGGATTCAGCTGATATTCTTCAGCTGTTTCTTTTCCAAAAAACATAATTGCCTCCTGTAACAAAGCCCCTCTCGGAAAAGAGGGGCAGTCAAATCATTAAACTGTAAGGATATCTTTGCTTTTTGCTTCGCATTTTGCGTCGATTTCAGCAACGTATTTATCAGTCATTTTCTGTGTTTCATCTTCCAGATCTTTCAGCTGATCTTCTGTGATCTCTTTTGCTTTTTCAGCTTTTTTGAAGTGATCCAGAGCGTCTCTTCTGATGTTTCTCAGAGCAACTTTGGAAGCTTCTGCTTTTTTCTTAACGTCTTTTGTAAGGTCTTTACGTCTTTCTTCTGTCAGTTCGGGGAATACCAGACGAATTACCTTACCATCGTTGTTGGGGTTGATACCCAGTTCAGACATATTGATTGCTTTTTCAATTGCTTTCAGCAAAGATGTATCCCAGGGCTGGATCTGCAGCAGACGAGGTTCGGGAACGGAAATGTTACCAACCTGGTTCAGTGGTGTAGGTGTACCGTAGTATTCTACCATGATTCTATCCAGAACGTGGGGATTTGCACGGCCTGCACGGATTGTGCTGTAATCAGCTTCCAGCGCATGCAGTGTTTTTTTCATTTTTTCTTCATAAGGTTTTGTCATTTCAGATGCCATAATCGTTTCCTCCTAGCGTGAACAAAATCTTTCGATAATTTATTATACAGTTACAATGGTACCGATCTTTTCGCCGCCCACTGCACGAACGATGCTGTTTTCTTCGTTCAGGCCGAAGATGATCACGGGGATCTTGCGTTCAAAGCACAGGTTTGCGGCTGCCATATCGATGACTTTCAGATTGTTTTTTACGATGTCTTCTGCTTTGATGACATCAATTTTCTTAGCGTTGGGGTTTGTAGCCGGATCGTCATCATAAACGCCGTCAATGCTTTTTGCAAAGAACAGACCGTCAACATCCAGTTCCGCACCTCTCAGGGCTGTAATTGTATCTGTAGAGAAGAAGGGATGCCCCATTCCTGCGGCGAAAATAACTACTTCACCTTTTTCCAGATGTGCAATCGCACTTTCTTTGGAGAACATTTCTGTCATTGTACCGATCATGATAGGTGTCTGTACGAATGCTTTAATACCATTCTGACGGAAAGCGTCAGCCACATAAATTGCATTCATAACTGTTGCCAGCATACCGATCTGGTCAGCTTTTGTGCGATCCATATTGGAATCTGCGCTTCTGCCTCTCCAGAAGTTACCGCCACCAATGACCAGAGATACCTGTGTCCCTTTTTCCATAACGGATTTGATCTGTTCGATCAGGCCCCAGATTACTGTATCATCAAAAGTAACGCCTTTCTTATCACCGGCTAAGGCTTCGCCGCTCAATTTCAGCACAATTCTCTTATACATTTTTCACAGCCTCCTTACCATATAAATGTAACACAAATCACAAAAAATTTCCACCATATTTTGTCTTACGACCAAAATGTATGTAAATTTTATCCTGTAAAAAAGGAAACGCTTGTGTAGTGCATTGCACTGCAAAACGTTTCCTTTTCATTTTTAATTATAATCAGAAATCAATACTGATTAGTTCATTGCTTTTGCAACTTCTTCAGCAAAGTTTTCTTCTTTCTTTTCCATACCTTCGCCTGTTTCGAAACGAACGATTCTGGAGATGGAGATAGGAGCGCCAACTACTTTCGCTACGGAATCGATGTACTGCTGTACTGTCATGTCTGTATCTTTTACGTAGGGCTGTTCAACCAGACAGAATTCTTTCAGTTCTTTTTTCAGTCTGCCTTCGATCATTTTAGCAATGATGTTGTCAGGTTTTTTCGCATTTTTAGGATCGTTTTTAGCCTGTACTGTCAGGATTTCTGTTTCTTTTGCGATGAATTCAGCGGGAACGTCTGCTTCTGTGATGAATTTAGGGTTCAGAGCTGCGATCTGCATAGCGATGTTTTTACCCAGTTCAACCAGTTCTTCTGCTTCGTTTTCGCAAGCCAGTTCGATCATAACGCCGATTCTGCCGCCGCCGTGGATGTAGGAAACCAGTTTGCCAGCCTGAGCTTTTTCATATTTTTCGAAACGTCTGATGTTCAGGTTTTCGCCGATAACAGCTACCTGCTGAGACAGAGCTTCTCTTACTGTGTACTGGTTGTCCAGTGCCCATTTTTCTTCGAAGAATGCATCCATATCAGCTGCTGTTGTTTCAGAAGCCTGTTTAGCAACTGCTGCAACATAATCTCTGAATACCTGGTTTTTTGCAACGAAGTCTGTTTCGGAGTTAACTTCTACGATTGCGCCAACTTTGTTGTCTTCGGACAGGAAGATTTCAACCATACCTTCGGAAGCGATTCTGCCTGCTTTTTTAGCGGAAGCTGCCAGACCTTTTTCTCTCAGAATTTCAACAGCTTTTTCCATGTTGCCGTCTGCTTCTGTCAGAGCTTTTTTACAGTCCATCATACCTGCGCCTGTCATTTCTCTCAGTTCTTTTACCATTGCTGCTGTGATAGCCATGTTAAATTCCCTCCTAAATATTCTAGTTCATTCGTAGTATAAAAAAGAGCTTCAGCCCGTTTTAGGCTGAAGCTCGGGCAAATGCCTTGGTTAAAATTATTCAGCTTCTACTGTTTCAGCTGTTTCCTGTTCACCCTGTTTGGATTCCAGAACTGCATCTGCTACTTTGGAAGCGATCAGTTTTACCGCACGGATAGCGTCATCGTTACCGGGGATTACGAAATCGATTTCATCGGGATCGCAGTTTGTATCTACGATAGCTACTGTAGGGATACCCAGTGTGTGAGCTTCCTGAACAGCGATTCTTTCTTTTCTTGTGTCAACGATGAACATCATATCGGGAACTTTTTTCATTTCCTTGATACCGCCAACGTTTTTCTGCAGTTTTTCCATTTCGTGCATCAGTTTAGCAACTTCTTTTTTGGGCAGTACATCGAATGTACCGTCTTCCTGCATTTTTTCCAGGGATTTCAGTCTTGCGATTCTTGTTTTGATTGTTGTGAAGTTTGTCAGCATACCACCCAGCCATCTCTGGTTAACGTAGTACATACCGCATCTTTCAGCTTCTTCTCTGATGCATTCCTGTGCCTGTTTCTTTGTACCTACGAACAGGATTTCGCCGCCTTCAGCTACGCATTTGCAGATTTCAGCATAAGCTTCGTCTACTTTTTTCACTGTTTTCTGCAGGTCGATGATGTAGATACCGTTTCTTTCAGCGAAGATGTATTCAGCCATTTTAGGGTTCCATCTTCTTGTCTGGTGACCAAAGTGTACACCAGCTTCTAACAACTGTTTCATAGAAATTACGCTCATTTTATGAACCTCCTATTGGTTAATCCTCCGCATCCTTTCTGTAGGATAACTGACCCTTGTCAGCACCAATCCTCTCTTTACGGATACGTGTGTACTAAAAGTTACCTATGGGATTATAGCACAGTGAAACACAAAAAACAACTGTTTTTTCTCAATTTTTTCACATTTTTTGAGAAAAATCAGTTGTTTTTATGAGTCACATCAGTTTTCTATTTCTTCTTCTGCAGGTTTATCTTTTACAAAGCCACATTTTTCGTTGGAACAAACGATTTTCGGACTTTTTCTTCCTTTTTCCTCCAGAGGGCTGCCGCAATTGGGACATTTTTCTCCGGTGGGTTTATTCCAGCTCATGAAAGTGCACTCTTCGGGATTGTTTTCACAGCCGTAATATACGCGGCCTTTTTTCGTTTTCTTAATGAGAACTTTGCCGCCGCATTCAGGGCAGTTCACACCAGCTTCTTCGAAATAAGGTTTTGCATTCTGGCATTCTGGGAATCCGGGGCAAGCCAGGAATTTACCATATCTGCCGTATTTGATGACCATATTTCTGCCGCATTTATCACAGATGACATCGCTTTCTTCATCTTTGATTTCAATTTTTTCCAGCTTTTCTGCTGCATTTTCAACACTTTCTTTGAAATCAGGATAGAAATCACGAATGATCTGTTTCCATTCTTCTTTCCCCATTTCTACGTCATCCAGACGATCTTCCATATTCGCAGTAAAATCGATATCTACGATCGTTGGGAAATATCCTTTCATGATCTCATTGACCATTTCCCCCAGTTCTGTAGGGAACAGATTTTTTGCTTCTTTTGTTACATAATGACGAGACTGGATAATGGTCAGTGTAGGTGCATAGGTGGAAGGTCTGCCGACACCGATCTCTTCCAGAGTCTTAATGAGAGATGCATCCGTATATCTTGCAGGAGGCTGTGTGAAATGCTGCTCAGGCAGCAGTTCCTTTGCTTTCAGTTTATCGCCTTCTGTCAGTTTAGGAATGACTTTTTCATCCTCCTCTTCACCTTTGCTGTAAACTTCCAGGAAACCTGCAAAACGCAGTCTGGAGCCGGAAGCGCGGAAACTGTATTCCCCCGCTGTCAGTTTTACAGACAGCGTGTCATACAGCGCAGGACTCATCTGACTGGCAACAAAGCGTTCCCAGATCAGTTTATAAAGACGATACTGATCTTTGGACAGAGAGTCTTTGATACTGTCAGGTGTTCTGTTTACGTCTGTAGGGCGGATGGCTTCGTGAGCATCCTGTGTTTTCCCTTTGGATTTATATACAATACGTTCAGGATTTACATATTCCTCTCCAAAGGAATCCTTGATGTATTCCACTGCGGCTGCATAAGCTTCATCGGAAATACGGAAGGAATCGGTACGGATATAAGAAACCAGACCGACAGTACCTTCCCCTTTGACATTCACGCCTTCATACAGCTGCTGGGCGATCATCATGGTTTTCTGTGTGGCCATGTTCAGGTGCTTGCTGGCTTCCTGTTGCATGGTACTTGTTGTAAAAGGTGCAACAGGCTTTTTCTGTCTGGAGCCTGTTTTTACTTCTGTCACTTCAAACTTCTTGCTTCTCAGACCTTTCAGTACTGCATTTGTTTCCACTTCATTGGCAAGTTCTATTTTTTCATCGCCCTTGCCATAGAATTTTGCTTCAAAAGCTTTACCTGCTTCGTCCGTCAGTTTTG
>JAFRZQ010000382.1 GCA_017442465.1 Anaerotignum sp.
GTCTGTCAATGCTTCTCTGCTGAAATCATTGACCCGCTGAATACCCCTTGCATCATGGAAAATAGATGCTGCCCCATTGGTACAACCGCCTTTACATGCCATCCCTTCGATCAGGTTGCCGTCCAGTCTGCCAAAGGACGCCAGTTTCATAGCTTTGATACATTCTTCGATGCCATTGCAGCGTACAGGGTTGATCTCCACATCTACCCCTTCCAATTTCGCTACACGGCGTACACTTTCCGCTACACCGCCGGTTCTGGCAAACATACGGCCATAGGAAGAAGGTTCCCCTGCAGTGATTTCCGGCATTTTCACCAGATCGATCCCTTTTGCATCCAACAAAGAACGCAGTTCCTCAAATGTCATGACATGATCCACAGCACCTTTTACTTCCGGCTGCTTCATTTCTACTTTCTTCGCCGTACAAGGGCCGATAAATACCACCCTTGCCTTTGGATCCTTTTTGCGAATGGCTCTGCCCATAGCTACCATAGGAGATACCACTGTAGAAACATGATCTATCAGTTCAGGCTGGTGTCTTCTGATATACTCCACAAATGCCGGACAGCAGGATGTGGTCTTCCATTTCTTTTCTTCGATCGTTGCTGCAAATTCCTCTGTTTCTGCCAGTGCCACCATATCACCGGCAATAGCTGCCTCTACCACGTCATAAAAACCCAGTTCCTTGATACCGGCAAACACCTGGCCCACCTTTACATCTCCAAACTGACTGGCAACCGCCGGAGCAACTACAGCATATACATGATAATTGGTATTATTAAAAGAATTCTGCATCATGGTCAGAATATTCATGACAAAAGATTTATCCACAATAGCGCCAAAAGGACACTGATGCACACAGGAGCCGCAGGAAATACACTTATCATGATCGATCACTGCTTTTCTGTTCTCATCCATCTTTACCGCATCCACAGGGCAGGAACGCATACAGGGACGCATTACCTCACTGATGGCACCAAAAGGACACACCTGCTTGCATCTGCCGCATTCGATGCACAGTTCCTGATTGATATATGCTCTATGATTTACAATGGAAATCGCTCCTCTGGGACAGATCTCCTGGCACTTATGCCCCAGACAGCCGCGGCAGGAGTCGCTGACTACAAAACGGTCCAGCGGGCATTCGTCACAGGCTGCATCCAGCACATTGATGATACGGTTATCCTTTGTAGGCTCCAGGATCAGATGCACACGGTCTTCAATAATATGACGTTCTTTATAGATACAGCAGCGGAAGGAAGGCTTTGGACCAGGAATGATCGCTGCAGCAATATCCCTTTCCAGAAAAGGATCTTTTACCAATGTACCCTGAAAAAATCGATAGGCTACTTCCCGATTTACCAGATATTTGATGTATTGTACATTACTTTCAAAATTGTTCATTCTTTACTCCTCAATGTCTTTCAAATCCCATGCGTTCAATAAGTTGATCTTTATTCATTTTTATAAAGATAACATGTTTTTCCTTTTTATTCAACAGACTTTTCCTCCTCTTTTTACGAAAAAATAACCCCTTTTCTCATGAGAAAAGAGGTTATCTATGCTTTTCATTTTATATTATTCGTCCCAGTTGTGGTAAGTTGCCTGAACGTCATCATCGTCGTCCAAGAGATCCAGCAGTTTGTTCATTTTCTTGATATCTTCATCAGATGTCAGTTCTGTATAAGTCTGAGGGATCATAGTTACTTCCGCACTTGCCATGGGGATGCCTGCTGCTTCCAGTGCTTCGCGTACTGCGGAGAAATCATCGGGAACTGTTGTGATTTCGTAGCTGTCTTCTTCTGCTGCAAAGTCTTCTGCACCTGCATCCAGAGCAACCATCATCAGTTCTTCTTCATCCATTTCCACTTCTTCTTTATCGATCACGATCAGACCTTTTTCGTCAAACATGAAGGATACGCAGCCGCTGTTACCCATGTTGCCGCCGCCTTTTGTGAATGCATTTCTTACATTGGCTGCTGCACGGTTTCTGTTATCTGTCAGTACTTCAACGATAACTGCTACGCCGTTGGGGCCATAGCCTTCGTATGTTACTGTTTCGTATTCTACGCCTTCTTCGTTGCCAGCTGCTTTTTTGATACTTCTTTCGATGGTATCGTTAGGCATATTGTTGGATTTACATTTTGCGATAACGTCACGCAGTTTGCCGTTTACTGCAGGATCAGGACCGCCGGATTTTACAGCAACCTGAATTTCTCTGCCCAGCATGGTAAAGATCTTACCTTTCTTTGCGTCGTTTTTTTCTTTTTTATGTTTGATATTTGCAAACTTAGAATGTCCAGACATGTGGAACCCTCCTCCATAAAATTTCACCGATATATTTTATCACCATTTCAGCCATTATTCAAGAAAAATCGCCTTATTCTCCCTCTAAAAGGGACAGTTTTCCATCCTGCCATACGCCATACAGTTCTTCCAGCAGTGTAAAGGGCTGCTGGCCGCGGAAAATCTCCGTCATTTTCTTTTCAAAGGCTTCTGCATTGTCGATTTCTACCAGAACGATGTATTCCACCTTGTCTGTATAAATCGTATCAAATAATTCGTGTCCATCCTGCAGGATCTCATACTGTACCTTACCGGAATCCGTATAATCCGCCACGACAGAATATCTGTGGTATAACACCAGTTCCGCAATGCCCGCCTCCAGGATACCTTCCTTCGCCGCTTTTCCATAGGCACGCACCAGCCCGCCTGTGCCCAGCAGCGTACCGCCGAAATAACGGGTAACGACAATGGCTGTATCCTTGATGTCTTCGCCCTTCAGAACACTCAGAACAGGCATACCGGCTGTACCCTGCGGCTCGCCGTCGTCGCTGAATCGCTGCAGTTCGTTTCTTTCACCAATCTGGTATGCAAACACATTGTGGGTGGCGTTCCAGTATTTCTTTTTCATTTCTTCGATAAAAGCACGGGCTTCCTCCTCTGTTTTCACAGGACGTACCGTTGCGATAAATCTGGATTTCTTTTCCACGATCTCTGCTTCTGCCTGGGCTAAAATCGTTCTATATTTTTTCAGCATAGTTTCACCTTTTTTCAAAATCATATTTCCCTTAAATTTTATGATAACACAGAGTTCCACTTCTTCTCAAGCCTGCGTTGCATGGAAATGAATTTTTTCGTACATCCTAAGTACGAGGTGATAACAATGATGAGGAAATATGAAAACCTCAGTGATCTGCTGCAGCAAAACCCTGCGGCAAAGAAATTCTTTGATACCCTGCCAGAATATGTGCGGGAATCCATTGAAGAAAGAGGCAACAACATCCGCTACGACAGAGACCTGCGAGGGTATGCCGAAAAACTGCTGAGAGGAGACGATTGATATGATGTTTGGGAAAGAATACCGGGATCTGGCTGATATGCTGTTAAACAATGAACGGGCAAAAAATTTTTATAAAGACCTGCCCCAGGATGTGAAACAGACCATTACGGAAAACGGCAGTGAGATCCGTACCATGAGCGCCCTGCGCCATTTTGCGAAAACAGCCACAAA
>JAFRZQ010000383.1 GCA_017442465.1 Anaerotignum sp.
ACCTCAATACGGCTTTCGTCATACTGATATTTTGCCAGTTCCGCCTTCACCACTTCTTCAGGACCAACCAGTTTGATGTCTACATTCAGTTCTTTTACCGCGTCTACCGCACCTTTGACTGTTTCCACAGGAGCGTAATCGCCGCCCATAGCATCCAGTGCTACAATAATTCTTTTGTCCATATTTCTTCCACCTTTCTGTGGTAATTTTACTATGCCTTAACTTTAAGTATATCGAAAATATCATCAAAAAACAATGATATTTATGATACAAACCATTGCCTATTGTAACGAAAAACCATTCGTAAGGCTACGCCTTACTTCTATGCCCTGAAAGGGCTAAGTCCTTCGGACCATAGATCTTACTCCGCAAGACTACGGGGAAAACGATAGGAAATAAAATTTCTGCAAGCAGATTTTATTTCCTATCCTGCTCCCCGTTTTTTCTCCGCTTAACAACAAAAGGGCGACCAAAAGGTCGCCCTGAATCTCAAAGTCAGTAATTAGCCAACTTTAACGATTGTTTTTTTGTTGTAAGCACCGCAAGCTTTGCAAACCTGGTGAGGAACCATCAGTTCACCGCATTTGCTGCATTTTACCAGATTGGGTGTTGCGATTTTCCAGCTCTGTGCTTTTCTCTTGTCTCTTTTGGATTTAGACACTCTACCTTTGGGTACAGCCATTTCTACACCTCCTCGTCATCATTGAAAAGAGCCCTTAAACTTTCGAATCTAGGATCTCTGATCGTGCGGTCGCATCCGCAATCGCCATCATTCAGATCCTTGCCGCAGATAGGACAGAGCCCCTTGCAGTCCTCCCTGCACTCAACGCGCATCGGGAGTTCTCCAATGATACCTCTTTTCACATAATCCGCAAGATCGATCTGATCTCCCGTAAAAGTTTCTGTCTCTTCGTCGTCTCTACCTGTATGAGCAAAACGTTCCTTAATTTCGAAGCTAAGCTCTTTTCTGACAGGGGCAAGGCAACTGCTGCATTCCATCAGCGCTGTCGTTTTTACCACTGCATCCAGAACGAAAACGTCGTCTTCATTCTTAAGAGTTCCCTCAATTCTTACAGGCTCTACAAATTCCACTACGTCGGGATAATCTTTCACATCATCGATTGTTTCTACTAATTCTACAGGCAGGGTAGAACCCTTTCTGTTGAACAGATATCCCATTTCGATCATCATGTCAAATCACCCCTAAACAGTCGTACCGATATATTATACAGGCATTCCGATTATTTGTCAAGCAGTTCCTTTGTATCTCTTGCAATAACCAGTTCTTCGTTTGTAGGGATTACGAATACTCTTACTCTGGAGTCAGGAGCAGAGATTTCCATTGCTTTGCCTCTCAGAGAGTTGTTGTAGGAGTCGATGTGTACGCCCAGGTAGCCCAGGTAGTCACAGATTTCTTTTCTTGTGGAAGCGGAGTTTTCACCCAGACCAGCTGTGAATACGATCGCGTCTACGCCGTTCATAGCTGCTGTGTAAGCACCGATTCTCTTCGCTACTTTGTAAGCGAATACGTCCAGAGCCATACCTGCTCTTGCGTTACCAGCTTCGGAAGCTTCTTCGATATCACGGAAGTCGGAGGATACGCCGGAGATACCCAGTACACCAGACTGTTTGTTCAGGATGTTATCCATTTCAGCTGCTGTCAGGTTTTCTTTTTCCATCAGGTATGTGATTACAGCTGCGTCGATGTCACCAGCTCTAGTACCCATTACCAGACCTTCCAGAGGTGTGAAGCCCATTGTTGTATCGATGGATTTACCATTTCTTACAGCACAGATGGAACCGCCGTTACCCAGGTGGCATGTAACTGTTTTTGTTTCTTCGTAGGGTCTGCCCAGCATTTTAGCAACTTCTTCGGATACGAATCTGTGGGATGTACCGTGGAAGCCGTATCTTCTGATTTTGTATTTTTCATAGTATTCGTAAGGCAGAGCGTACATGTAAGCTCTTTCGGGCATTGTCTGGTGGAAAGCTGTATCGAATACTGCTACCTGAGGAACGCCGGGCATGATTTTATCACAAGCAGCGATACCGATCAGGTTTGCGGGATTGTGCAGAGGTGCCAGTTCGCAGCATTTTTCAATAGCTTCGATTACTTCCTGATTGATGATTACGGAGTTTGCGAAGTATTCACCGCCATGTACTACACGGTGACCAACTGCGTTGATTTCTTTCATGGATTTTACAACGCCGTATTCGGGATGTGTCAGAGCATCCAGAACCATTTTTACGGAAACGCTGTGATCTTCCTGGTAGTCATCGAAGATAACTGCATCTTTACCAGCGGGCTGGTGTTTCAGTCTGGAACCTTCGATACCGATTCTTTCGCACAGACCTTTTGCCAGTACGCCTTCTGTTTCCATGTCGATCAGCTGATACTTCAGGGAAGAGCTGCCGCAATTCAGTACAAGAACTTTCATTTTTTTCTCTCCTTTAATAACTTATAATATTTTTTCCTAATGAAATTATTTACCCATTACCTGAGCCTGTACGCTTGTCAGAGCAACTACAGCAACGATATCGTTAGCGGAGCAGCCTCTGGACAGGTCGTTTACAGGTTTAGCGATACCCTGCAGAACGGGGCCGAATGCTTCAGCACCGCCGAAACGCTGAACCAGTTTGTAACCGATGTTACCAGCGTCGATGTCAGGGAATACCAGAACGTTTGCTTTACCAGCTACTGTGGAGTTGGGAGCTTTCAGTTCGCCAACTTCTTTCACGATAGCAGCGTCCAGCTGGATTTCGCCATCCAGTTTCAGTTCGGGATATTTTTCTTTAGCGATCTTAACAGCGTCAACTACTTTTGTTACGTCTGCGTGTTTTGCGGAACCCATTGTGGAGTGGCTCAGCATAGCAACTCTTGCTTCTTTGCCAACGAATGCAGCATAGGATTTTGCAGAGTCACCAGCGATGCAAGCCAGTTCAGCAGATGTAGGGTTCTGGTTCAGAGCACAGTCAGCGAACAGCAGGATGCCGTCATCACCGTACTGAGGTGTTTTTGTAACCATGATGAAGAAAGAGGATACCAGTTCTGTGCCGGGTGCTGTTTTCAGGATCTGCAGAGCAGGTCTCAGTACATCACCTGTAGAGTGGATCGCACCGGAAACCATACCGTCTGCGATACCCAGTTTAACCAGCATAACGCCAACAAACAGGGAATCATCCAGCAGGATCTTTCTTGCTTCTTCCAGAGTCATGCCTTTGCTTTTTCTAGCTTCAGCCAGACCAGCTACCAGTTCATCCATTCTTTCGTAGTTTTCGGGGTCTACGAAGATCGCTTTGGAAACATCGAAGGAACCAGCTGCTTCCATGATTTTTTCTTTGTTACCAACCAGCATGATATCAGCCAGTTCGTCTCTCAGGCATTCAGCTGCTGCTTCCAGGTTTCTGATTTCATAGGATTCGGGCAGAACGATTACTTTTTTATCTGCCTTAGCTTTTGCTTTCATTGTGCTTAAAAAGTCCACAGGTATTACCTCCCATTTTTATAAAATACTTTAACGTTTTACATTACTTTTTATATAGCAGTCCATCCCGCAAAAATGGACATACATATCTATTCTATTATAAACAAAACACATTCTGTATACAAGGGTATCCCGCAAAAAAATACAACTTTTTTCACAGAAATTCTTCTGGAAATCAATGCACTCTTTTACCGCAGATGCGACAGGAAAACTGTCCCGGCTGCAGCTGTGCGCCACAATGAGGACAGGTATAAGGACTGCCGTCTTCATGGCCCGAAATGATACTGAAAATATCCCACTGGAAGCCTTTTCCTCTCACGCATCTGTAAAGATTGATGCAGCCCACAAGAATCAGGATAACCGGGAATAATACAGCATTCATTTCTGCTCTGGATGGTCTGAAACTATGCGCGCGGTACCACCCGCTTTTCACTTTTTCCACTGCTATGACAAGAAAAATAATACCCATTACAATCAAAAGCAGTGAAAACAAAATCCATTTTATAGTTTTTTTCTTGCTCATCAAACCCACCTTCCTCAGGGCATTTCATCCACCACAGGGAATTCCATAAAGAATGTGGTACCCATATATTCACGGCTTTCGATACGGATACTGCCGCCCAGGGAAGCCACTGCTGCATTCACTACATCCAGACCGACGCCTCTGCCGGAAAACAGAGTCGCACTGCTTTTTGTGGTAAAGCCGGGGCGCAGCAAAAAGGCAAACACTTCATTATCTTCGTATTCCTCCACCGCTTTTTTCAGCATATTCTTTTCCGTTGCTTTCTGCAGGATCTGTTCTTTGTTCAGACCACGACCATCATCACGAAAAGCAACGAAAACCTTCTGGGCAGCCTTACTGATCTCCACAGAGATCAGACCGACAGGCGTTTTCCCCATCTGTTCTCTGTCCGCCTTAGATTCCAGACCATGATCCATGCTGTTTTTCATCATCTGCAGTACTGCCATGGATATTTTGTCATAAATATCCCGGGGCACTTCCGTATCCCCGCCGGATACCTTTACCAGAAATTCCTTTTCCAGTTCTCTGCCCATCACCTTCGACAGACGTTCCATCTGGGGGATCAGTGCTTCAAAATTGGTATAGGGGATGCGCTGTTTCCCCTTTCTGGTATAGGCGATCTGATAACTGGGGCCTTCCGGCTCATTATCACTGTCCACATGGGCAAGGAAATTTTTGATACGGCGCACCACCGCCCAGCCAAAATCTGTCACCTCATCATCCGTTTCCAGGCGGCGCAGTTCTCTTTTCAGAAAACCGGAAACCATACGCAAAAGCTGCAAAATCTGCTGCAAATCCTTCTGGGCGGGAGACGCTTCCTCACGCAGGTAGGAAAACAGATCCTCCGCCGCATGGGCTGTTTCAGAGATAACAGGGTACCCCATCATCGATGCAGACCCTTTGATACTGTGCATCGTACGATACAGACTGTTTACTTCTTCTTCACTTACTTCAAATGCTTCCTGATTCGCTTTGGATTCAATGAACCCATCGATCTTATCTATATTTTTCCAGCTTTCCTCCAGAAAAATCTCCTGCAGAAAATCGGGATTTTCTACAAACCGTTCCACTTCATCAACCTTCTTACTATATCAAAGGGACTTTGTCCCGTATCACTCATAAAACTCCATTTTCCACAGATAAATATTGAAATTTCAATTTTTCACCCATGTTACCACAAGTATAGTCCTAAAATTAAAATTTTTCCAGATGATTTTTAAGAAAAAATGTATTTTTTGTGCTATACTTATCCTTGAGAAGAAATACAGAAAACCCCTGCTGAAAACAGCATTGACCTATCCAGTTTTTACCATCGAAAGGATGATGAAAAATGAAAACCCTTGGTATCGTAACAGAATATAATCCCTTCCACAAAGGACATGCATATATGATCGAAGAAGCAAAGAAAAAAGCCGGTGCAGACCGCGTTGTTGTTGTCATGAGCGGCAGCTTTGTACAGCGTGGTGAACCCGCCATCTTCGACAAATGGACAAGAACAGAGGCCGCTCTGAAAAACGGTGTAGATATGGTGCTGGAACTGCCTGTTCTCTTTGCTGCATCCAACGCAGAAACCTTTGCCCGTGCCGCTGTACGTACACTGGAGGAAACCGGCATCGTGGATGTACTGTGCTTCGGTTCTGAAAGCGGTGACCTGCACTCCATGCAGGAAGCAGCAAGACTGATGGAAAATGAAACAGAGGAATTCCAGAAACTTCTGAAGGAACAGCTGGATGAAGGCCTTTCCTATCCCGCTGCCCGTACAAAGGCACTGGAAACTGTATCCCAGATCAGCAGCGAGATCCTTTCCCAGCCCAATCATATTCTGGGACTGGAATACCTGAAGGCCCTGGAAAGATACAACTGCACCATGGAACCTATGACTATCAAAAGAGAAGGCGATTACAACAGCCCTTCCCTGACTGATGGTTTTGCTTCCGCCGCTGCCATCCGCAAGGCCCTTGCAGAAGACCGCAGCACAGAAGCCATGCCTCAGCTGCCGGAAAATGTACATGATGTATATAATAAAGCACTCTCTCTGGGTACTGCTCCTGTTTTCTGGAACGAGCTGACTGATGCCCTCCATTATAAACTGCGTATGTCCTCCGCCGATGAAATCAAAGAGATCGCAGAAGTAGTGGAAGGGTTGGAAAACCGCATCCTGCATTCCATCGATTCCTGCTATGACATAAAGGATGTTGTTGACTTTATCAAAACAAAACGCTACACCAGAACAAAGATCCAGCGTATCCTGCTTCATATCCTGCTGGATATCAAGGAAAAGGAAGTCAATTACTTCATGAACCTGCCTAAGATGCCCTATATTCGTGTACTGGGTTTCCAGAAGGAAAACTCCGGCATCCTGGCTGACCTGACAGAAAATGCAAAATGTCCCGTTCTGACCAACCTAAAAAAAGCTCCCGAACAGCTGAATGAAGATGGTCTGGCTCTGCTGGCTCTGGAAAAAACAGCCACAGACCTGCATGCACTGGCATATCCCAACCCCATTTACCGTGCCCCCAACCAGGATTTCACAAAACCTCTGGTCATCCTGTAACCCAAAACACATAAAGCCGTGGAACCTTTTCATAAAATAAAAACAGGTTCACGGCTTTTTTATTTGGGATGAGGTGATCTTTTTGAAAAAAAGTACTGTTTTCTTAGGTTTCTGTGCCTGTTTTCTGATTTTTGCCCTGATGCGATATCCTTCTGAAATGCTGGCGGCCTCGGCAGAAAGCATCCAAATCTGGCTAACAAAGGTATTTCCTTCCCTTTTTCCCTTCATGGCAGCCTGCGGGCTGCTGCTGCGGCTGGGCACAGCGGAACGAATGGGAAAATGTCTCCGCCCCATCATGGAACCCCTCTTCGGACTGGACGGCATCGCCGCCTTCCCCTTTTTTCTGGGTATCCTCTCCGGCTATCCCATTGGTGCAAAAATCACTGCACAACTTTATGAAAAAAAACAAATCTCTCTGGAAGAAGCCCGGCACATCCTCGTCTTTTCCAATAATCCCGGACCATTGTTTCTGGTCGGCACCATCGGTGCAGGCTTTTTTGGCATGCCATTTTTCGGATATGTCTTACTTCTTTGTTCTTTTCTTGGGGCTGTCTCAACAGGCATCCTATGGCGATTCTATAGAAACGAAGCTTTCATAAAACACCACACATATTCCATTTCTGTCACCGAAAATTCTCTGACCGAAGCCCTCTCCGCTTCCGTCGCCGATGCAGTAAATACGATTTTGCTCATTGGCGGCTATCTCATTCTCTTTGCCAGCTTATCCAAAGCTATAGAAGAAACAGGCTTGTTTTCTTTTCTCTTGGATGTGCTGTTCTTTCTGCCATTCTCCGCAGATACTCTGCAAGGCTTCTGCAGCGGCATTCTGGAAATGACAAATGGCGCATACCTTCTGAGCCAAGCCCCTAATGATCTGCGTCTACGTCTGACTATGGTCGCATTCCTCGTATCCTTCGGCGGGCTTTCTATTTTAGGCCAGACCTTTGGTGTCCTTTCCACCATCCCCATCAATAAAAAAGACTACCTCAAAGGGAAGTTTCTGAACGCCCTTTTCAGCAGTCTTTTCTGTTATTTTCTCTATCCACATTTCGTTCAGAAAGCACAAAAAGCAGTCCCCGTGTTTTCTGTCTTCACGGAAACTGCTTTTACACTCTCATTTTTGTGGCTTTTGCCAAGCGTGTTTTTTGTCGGCGTTCTTTGCCACGCCATTACCTCTAAAAGGTAATTATTTGCCCATACGCAGTTCCTGAATGTTTTCAGCCAGTACATTCAGTGTCTGTGCAAAGTAATCGTCTGTTTTGATGCTTTCGCTGTAAACAACTGCTTTCAGTTCTTTCAGTTTGCCTTCCGCATCCGCCAGTACGCCTTCTGCGTATTCCATCGCACCCAGACGCATTTCCTTGGATGTTTTCTTTGCGGAATCGATGATGGCTGCTGCCTGTTCATAGGCTTTCTTTGTTACTTCATTGTCATCGATCATACGAACCATGCGGTCTTCCGCATTTTTCACGATTTCATCCGCTTCTCTCTGCGCATCGATCAGGATTTTGTTTCTTTCTTCGATCACCCATTTGGACTGCTTCAGTTCGTTGGGCAGTTTCATGCGGATCTCGCTGATGATGTCATAAATTTCTTCTTTATCAACGGATACTTTGTTGCTGAAAGGTACAGCCTTGCTGCTATCCAGCACTTCTTCCAATTCGTCTAATAACTGCAGTACAGAATCCATAGATTATCCCTCACTTCTGATATTTCTCTATAATAAACGGTTTGATTTCAGCGGGCACCATAAAATCGATGTTGCCGCCAAACACTGCAACTTCCTTCACATTCGTGGAACTTAACGCCAGATGTTCCTCATCCGCTGCCAGATAAACTGTTTCCAGACCTTCACCCAGCTTGCGGTTAATCAGATACATAGGATATTCTGCAGAGAAATCCAGCGTATTCCGCAGCCCTCTGACTGCAATATTCGCGCCGATCTCTTTTGCAAAATCCACGAAAAGTCCCTGGAAAGAAGCGACCTCTACATTTTCAATGTGTTTTGTTGCCAGTTCCAGATGATGTTTTCTTTCTTCAACAGTAAACAAAGATTTCTTGTTGGGGTTTTCCAACACTGCGACCACCAGAACGTCGAATAACTTTGCGGCTCTTTCGATGATGTCCATGTGACCCAGTGTCACAGGGTCGAAGCTGCCGGCATAAATTGCTTTTTTCATTTTGTTTCCTCCAAGCCCAAGAACGTCAGGATCGTCGTCTTGTACGCTTTTTCACGCAGGACTTCCATTCCTGCAGGGGGTGTTAAAGGAATCTGAGAGGATCTCTCCGTGATGAGATATCCCTCCTGCTTCAAAATACCCTTCTCAATGATTTTCTGAAGCACAGGCTCATACAAGCCGGATTCGTAGGGTGGATCCATAAAGATGATGTCGAAGGATTTTCCTTCCGCCGCAAGTTTGTCCAGGGCAGAAAGGACGTCTGTTTTTATCAGCCTCGCCTTATCCTGCAGTTTGGTATGCTGCAGATTCGCTGTGATGACCGTCTGGCATTCCGCCGCTGCGTCTACGAAAACAGCCTCTTCTGCACCTCTGGAAAGGGCTTCGATACCAATACCGCCGCTCCCTGCAAACAGATCCAGAAAACTGCATTCCGGCAAATCAAATGCTATGATATTAAACAGGGTCTCCTTGATCCTGTCCGTCGTTGGTCTGGTTGCCAGCCCTTCGATGGTCTGCAAATTATGACCCTTTGCTGCTCCTGCGATCACGCGCATCTGTCTGCACCACCTAAAACACCTATTATTACACACTATATCATTCTGAGTATAGCAAAAAAGTTTTGGTATGACAACAAAAAATGCAAAATCCAATGAATTTTTTATGGAAACCATGCATAAATTTACATTTCCAGACTTTTTCCTTCCAGATAACCATTGATATGTTCTTTCAGAAACTGATGCTCTTCTGCTTCCAGAAATCTGTCTTTTTGCAACAATTCTGCCGCTGCAGACTGGGCTTCTTTCAGGATCGCCATATCCTTATACAGATCGGCGATTTTCAGCTCCGGCAAACCATGCTGACGGATGCCAAAAAATTCCCCGGGACCACGCAGTTTCAGATCTTTTTCGGAAATAACAAAACCATCTTCCGATTCCGTCATGGTTTTCATACGCTCTTTCGCCACTTTTGTCTTCGTATCGCTGACAAGGATGCAGTAGGATTTCTCGCTGCCGCGGCCAACACGGCCCCTCAGCTGGTGCAGCTGTGCCAGACCAAAACGTTCCGCATTTTCAATCAACATGATCGTAGCATTTGGCACATTGATACCAACTTCAATGACTGTTGTGGAAACCAGTACATCAATTTTTCCTGCCGCAAAGCCATCCATGATCTCCTGTTTTTCCTTCGCCTTC
>JAFRZQ010000384.1 GCA_017442465.1 Anaerotignum sp.
GCAGATGTACTGTATAATATGAATTTTGAGGTGATCGACAGACATGCACTGCATTCCTGGAAACTGGAATTTCCTCATCCGATCACGAAAGAGATGCTGTTTTTTGAGCAGAAATTGCCGGAGGATATGAAAAGGATTCTCGGGATGCATGAACATATTTGAACAGGTCGTTAGCCTGTAAGATTTACAGAATATTCAAAAAAACGTAAGAAAGCTGTTATTGTATCCGGACGACGCCTCTTTTATAATACAAAGTGAGAAGAAATGAAAAGCTCCATGCAAAAGAAAAAGGAAAAGAGGCGTATGAAAATGAAAAAGAAATTGATCGGATTTCTGGTTTTCTGCCTGTTGGTCTGCAGTCTTTCTGCAACTTCCTTTGCAGCAGAAAAGCCGTATTATATAACGGTGAATCTGACAGAGAATATCGTGACGGTATATGAAAAGGATACAACGGGAAAATATACGGTTCCTGTGAAGGCATTTTACTGCAGTGGCGGCGGTTACACGCCGGAAGGCACTTTCCGTACGACCCAGAAGTATGACTGGAGGATCCTGTTTGGGGATGTATGGGGACAGTATGCAACCAGGATCACGGGACATATCCTGTTCCATTCGGTGCCCTATTTTGAAAAGGATAAAAGCACCTTGGAATATGAAGAGTACAACAAGCTGGGTACAACGGCTTCTGCCGGCTGTATTCGTCTGTGTGTGGCGGATGCGAAGTGGATCTACGACAACTGCCCTGTGGGTACAACAGTGAAAATGTATCGGGGGAAGGTCACAGAACCTTTACAGCCGGAAACACCTAAAAAAATCGATACAACAGATCTTCTGCGACGTGGCTGGGACCCCACAGACCCGGATGTGAAAAATCCATGGAAAAAGGGGGAACTGCGGGAATTGACCCTGAAAACACCGAAGGCGGAACGCGGAATGAAGGCGTATTATGAAAAGGGAACATATTACCTGACAGCCCAGGATGCAAAGCAGATGTTTGCCCATCTGGGGATCACGCTGATCCTTTCTGATGCGGAGGCACGTCTGGAAGAAGGAAAAATGATGATACGATATCAGAAAGAACTCCATGCCATGACCTGCCATGTGGAAAATGGAGAGATATATTATAAAATGAGAGATCTGGCAGATCTGGTCGGAGCAGAGATGACATGGGAAGCTGCAAAGAAGGAAATCGGTATTTCCTATAATGGCAGAGAGATCATTGCTTCCAGAAATCTGACGGCGTAAAAGATAAGCCTTTCCGTAAGGCGTGTATTCGGTAGGAGAGATTGCAATTTCGGACGCTTTATGGTATGCTTTCAGCGTTGATATAGAAAGAGGGAGAATCATGACGATCAAAAAACTGACAGTGATTGCAGCGGCAGGTGCAATTCTTCTGGCGGGGGCCATTGGCCTTTCCATGAATCTGACAAATCCAAACGAAATGGAAATGGAAGTGCCGGAAACGCATCAGGAGCTGGAACAGGAGGATACCTCCAAAACGCTGAAAGATATGGAAAATATTCCTTTGTATTATGATGAAACAGAAAAGTTGTTGCTGCCCCTGCGTAATGTGATGGAGGGGCTGGGCGGTACAGTCACATGGAATAAAGAAACGAAGATGACGGAAGTATCCTATCGCGGCAGAACATTGGTTTTGCGGGCGGGGGAAAAGGATGCGCTGCTGAACGGCTATGCAGTGACCCTGCCGGAAGCGGCAGAGATCATCAATGGATGCCTTTATGCAGATGAAAAACTGATCTCCGCATACTATACTGGAGATGTGGATTTCAATGTGGAAACCAGACATGTGACCCTGCAGGCAAAGGATAATACAACGCCTGTGGCAGCGAAGAAGGAAATCTCTGGCGAAAAAGGAGAAAGGGCATATACGATCGAAGTGCCTGTGATCATTGGTTTGAATGACAGTAAGTATGAGGCCAGCCTGAATGACAGAAATCTGCAGGAAATGCAGGCCTATGGCGATGCTTTCCTGGAGGAGGACGGAGAAGGGCTGCTGCAGCTGAAGCTGTGCACAGGGTTGTGCAACAAACTGTTTGTTTCTCTGTGGTGGGAAGGAAGCAGCGGAGACAAGCCTGTGAAGCTGGCAGAGAATATCGATCTGCTGAGCCAGAAAACAGTGACACTGGCGGATATGCTTAGTGAAACATCTCTGGAAAAAGTAAGATCGGCGGCAGGAGAAGGCTGGACAGAGGATCGTTTCTGCCTGACGGCAGAGGGCGGTCTGGTGCTTTTGAAGGGCAGCAATGAAAACAGCCAGAATCTGTATTACTGGACAACAGAAGGAGAACAGCCTGAGTGGAAGTCTTCTTATCAGGCAGCATTCTCCAATTAAACAAAAGGAAATCTTGAAAAGAGAGTCGGGAGTGTAATGACCGGCTCTCTTTTTTTCGGAAAATGGAGGAAATGTACATGTCTGCAGTACAAAAATCCTGTTGCGACAGGATATATAAACACTGTATACATCATGTTTGTTTTTAGATTAACGAAGTATTTTTGGATATAAAAATAAAAGCATCTGCTTGAGATACAGCACATGGCCTTGTCAGACAATAAAATAAATAGGATTCTGCAAAATGACAAAAAAATGCATAAAAATAGTTATAAAAACATTCGTATGCTAGATATATATACTAAAAGGCATTTTGTTAGAAACATAACAACCCAATTTTCATTTTGCTGTTGAAAAGATTTTGACTTGCCTGTATAATAATCATGTAAAAATTCCTGTTTCCCTTGGAAATAAGTATGAAATTGTTGTATGACAACGAGTTTGATAAAAAATTTTCCATAACATGGAACTGGAATAGGACGTCATTTTTTGTGGCGGCCCAAAGGGGATTTCCCCAAAAACAAAAAATTCTCTATTATTAAAGGAGGAGAAAAATTATGGCTAAAGTTATGAAAACTATGGATGGTAACGAAGCTGCTGCATATGCTTCCTATGCGTTTACAGAAGTAGCAGGTATCTTCCCCATCACACCTTCCTCTCCCATGGCTGAAAAAACAGACGACTGGGCAGCGAATGGTAAAAAGAACCTGTTTGGTCAGGAAGTAAAAGTTGTTGAAATGCAGTCCGAAGCAGGTGCTGCAGGTACAGTTCACGGCTCTCTGGCAGCTGGTGCGCTGACAACAACATATACAGCATCTCAGGGTCTCTTGCTGATGATCCCTAATATGTACAAAATCGCAGGCGAACTGCTGCCTGGCGTATTCCATGTAACAGCACGTGCGCTGGCTGCACATGCTCTGTCCATCTTCGGTGACCATTCCGACGTTATGGCTTGCCGTCAGACAGGTTTCGCAATGCTGGTTTCCAACTCCGTACAGGAAGTTATGGATCTGGGCTGCGTAGCACATCTGTCCGCAATCAAAGGCCGTGTTCCTTTCCTGCACTTCTTCGATGGTTTCCGTACATCCCACGAAATCCAGAAGATCGAATGCATGGACTATGAAGAACTGGCTAAGATCATCGATATGGATGCGGTTAACACATTCAAGAGAAATGCACTGAACCCTGAACATCCCGTGATCAGAGGTACAGCACAGAACCCCGATATCTACTTCCAGGGCCGTGAAGCAGCAAACAAATTCTATGATGCTCTGCCCGCAGTAGTAGAAGAATACATGGGCGAAATTTCCAGAATCACAGGCAGAGATTACAGACTGTTCAACTACTACGGTGCTCCCGATGCTGACAGAGTGATCGTTGCTATGGGTTCCGCTTGTGAAGCAATCGAAGAAACAATCGACTACCTGACAGCAAAAGGCGAAAAAGTTGGTCTGGTAAAAGTACACCTGTTCCGTCCTTTCGTAGCTTCCAAACTGCTGGAAGTAATCCCTAAAACAGCGAAGAAGATCGCAGTTCTGGACAGAACAAAAGAACCCGGTGCTCAGGGCGAACCTCTGTACATGGACGTATGTACAGCAATGTTCGAAGCTGAAGAAGCTCCCGTAGTCGTAGGCGGCCGTTATGGTCTGGGTTCCAAAGACGTAACTCCTGCACAGTTCCTGGCAGTATACGCTAACCTGACTCTGGATAAACCCAAAAACCACTTCACACTGGGTATCGTTGATGACGTTACAAACACTTCCCTGGAAGTTGGCGAAGAAGTTAACGTTACAGGCAACGATGGCACAATCTCCTGCAAATTCTGGGGTCTGGGCGCTGACGGTACAGTAGGTGCAAACAAGAACTCCATCAAGATCATCGGTGACCATACTGACAAATATGCGCAGGCATACTTCAGCTATGACTCCAAAAAATCCGGTGGTATCACTCAGTCCCACCTGCGTTTCGGTGACACACCCATCAGATCTACATACCTGGTAAAAACAGCTGACTTCGTAGCTTGTCACAAACAGGAATATGTAAACCTGTATGATATGGTTACTGAACTGAACGAAGGCGGTACATTCCTGCTGAACACAGAATGGACAGTAGAAGAACTGGATGAAAAACTGCCCGCTAAACTGAAAAAACAGCTGGCTGCTAAGAAAGCAAACTTCTACATCATCAATGGTACAGCGATCGCTAACGAAATCGGTCTGGGCAACAGAATCAACACAGTTCTGCAGGCTGCATTCTTCAAACTGGCGAACATCATCCCCATTGAACAGGCTGTTGAATACATGAAAGCAGCGATCACAAAATCCTACGGCAAAAAAGGTGACACAATCCTGAACATGAACTATGCTGCTGTTGACCGTGGTGTAGACGGTGCTGTTAAGGTTGAAATCCCTGCTGCATGGGCTGACGCTGTTGATACAGCAGCAGCAACAGAAAGAAAGAAAACAGACTTTGTAAAAGCTGTTGTAGATCCTATGAACGCACAGGAAGGCGACAAACTGCCCGTATCCGCATTCGCCGGCAGAGAAGATGGTCACTTCCCTTGCGGTACAGCTGCTTACGAAAAACGTGGCGTAGCTGTAAACGTACCCGAATGGCTGGCTGACAACTGTATCCAGTGTAACCAGTGTTCTTATGTATGTCCTCATGCTGCAATCAGACCCGTTCTGGTAACAGATGAAGAACTGGCAAAAGCTCCCGAAGCATTCAAAGCTGTTGACGCAAAAGGCGGCGCAGCATTTGCTGGCTACAAATACAGAATGCAGGTTTCCGCTCTCGACTGTCTGGGCTGCGGTTCCTGTGCAGAAGTATGTCCCGCTCCTAACAAAGCTCTGGTTATGAAACCTCTGGCAACTCAGGAAGCTGAAGTTGCTAACTGGGACTTCATGATCGACGAAGTTGCTCCTAAGGCTAACCCTATGGGCAAAGCTTCCGTAAAAGGCTCTCAGTTCGAACAGCCTCTGCTGGAATTCTCCGGCGCATGTGCAGGCTGTGGCGAAACACCTTATGCAAAACTGGTAACACAGCTGTTTGGTGACAGAATGTACGTTGCAAACGCAACAGGCTGCTCCTCCATCTGGGGTGGTTCCGCACCTTCTATGCCTTACACAGTAAATAAAGACGGCCGTGGTCCCGCATGGGCAAACTCCCTGTTCGAAGACAACGCAGAATATGGTCTGGGTATGGCTTCCGCTGTAAAACAGATGAGAGCAGGCCTGAAAGATAAACTGGAAAACCTGAAATCTATCGATGCTTCTGTTGCAGGCGTTGTAGATGCTTGGGTAGAAACAATGTTCGACGGCGAAAAATCCAGAGAAGCATCCGATGCTCTGGTAGCTGCACTGGAAGGCTATGCTGGCACAGATGCAGAAGCGAAAAACATCGTTTCCTATGTACTGCAGAACCAGGATCAGCTGGTGAAAAAATCCCAGTGGATCTTCGGTGGTGACGGCTGGGCTTACGATATCGGCTACGGCGGTCTGGACCACGTACTGGCTTCCGGTGAAGATGTAAACGTTCTGGTATTCGATACAGAAGTTTACTCCAACACAGGCGGTCAGGCATCCAAAGCTACTCCCGTTGGTGCAGTTGCACAGTTCGCTGCATCCGGTAAGAGAGTGAAGAAAAAAGACCTGGGTATGATGGCTATGAGCTATGGCTATGTATACGTTGCACAGGTTGCTATGGGCGCAGATAAGAACCAGCTGGTAAAAGCTCTGGTAGAAGCTGAAAAATACCATGGTCCTTCCCTGATCATCGCTTACGCTCCTTGTATCAACCACGGCCTGAAAGGCGGCATGGCTGGTGCTCAGAACGAAATCAAACGTGCAGTGGAAGCAGGTTACTGGCATATGTACAGATTCAACCCTGAACTGAAAGAAGCAGGTCAGAATCCTTTCACACTGGACTCCAAAGAACCTACAGCATCCTTCAGAGACTTCCTGCTGAGCGAAGTTCGTTACTCCGCACTGCAGAGAACATTCCCTGAAATCGCTGAAGAACTGTTCGTAGAAACAGAAAAGAACGCAAAAGACAGACTGGAAAGCTACAAAAAACTGGCTCAGGGTTAATCTTTAGGCGGCTCTAAACTTCAATAAAAAGGCGGGACCTTCGGGTCCCGCTTATTTTATTGAAAAAAATATCGTTTCATGTTACGATAATTCCAGAATTTGTTTTTGAGGAGGAATGTATGATGAAAAAGAAACTGACAGCATATATGCTGATGATGCTGATGTTCTGCATGACCCTGATGAGCGGCTGCGGCGGCGCAGGAGAAGAAATGCAGGGAACAGATGAAGGCACAAGTGAAGTCGTTACCATTGACGAAGACGGCTGGTATTACAGCACAGAAGACGTGGCTCTGTATCTGTATACTTACGGCGAACTGCCTGACAACTTTATTACAAAGAAGGAAGCACAGTCCATGGGTTGGGACAACAAGAAAGGTAATCTGTGGGAAGTGGCTGACGGTATGTGCATCGGCGGCGATTACTTCGGCAATAAGGAAGGTCTGCTGCCCGAAGAAGATGAATATACAGAATGCGACGTAAACTACGAAGGCGGTTTCCGCGGCGCAGAACGTATCGTTTTCTCCGATGACGGCGATATTTACTACACAGGTGACCACTACGAAAGCTTTGAACAGCTGTATTGATCTGAGGTGAATCGGATGAAATATATTCTGGATGGGAAAAAGATGGTTTCCAGAGAGGAAACGCATGTTTATCTGAAAGAAACTTTTGGTTTCCCTGATTATTATGGCAAAAATCTGGATGCCCTTCATGACTGCCTGACAGAAATGGCAGATTTGGAAGTGGAATTCATCAATGAAGAAGATATGCTGGCGGCACTGGGCAGATATGGAGAGAAACTGCTTCAGGTGCTGGATGAGATGAAAAACAGACCCCAATAAAGGAGGAAACAGTATGAAAAAACAACGAACATTTTTTTTATGCCTTATACTGACTTCCGTTATGGTGCTTTCTGCCTGTTCATCAGCAGACAGCTCATCTGCATCTTTCGGTATAGGTAAAAAGGCGGTAACGATCGCAGAAGAAACCACCCTTGAAGACCTTGGTTCTTATGCAAATTATCCGGAAGAAATAGCCGGAAACCATATTACAAGTGCGATATACGAAAAAGACGGGATTTATTATACGGAAGATGAAGAGCTTTCTGCAGAACTCGGAAAAGCTTCTATCATCCTTAACGGCGAAAAGAAAACAGGCAATGTATCCTTTGGTCTTCACGACGGTATCGGCGAAGATTCTTACGACCTTAAAATTGCGGGCTTTCATAAAACCGATATGCTGGAGATCATTAATGAGGACTTATATGTTTCCGAAGGCTCTGTGTTTACCAAGTCCGATTTTATCCACGAGGAAGATGATACCTGGACAGTTTACCACAGAGATTATCCTTTTGTTTTCTCCGTAAGTCCTGACGGAAGCAACGAGGTATATTATATGCCTACGACCGACAGCGATTCTATACTCTACGAAACCGCTGCTGTAAGATACATTAAACTTGATGAAACAGGCGAATGTGCCATTTACTTTTACGCCAACGCAACCTTTAATGGCGAGCCTTACGAGATAGAGGGCCTTGCCGCCGCTGTGTTTGGTAATACAGAAACAAGCTTATCCTCTTCAAGCGACAATGAAGAGGAAGCCTCGTCTAATAGCTTAAATCTGTTTGGCGGAAATAATATTGTTTCTGAAAAAACAACCATCGAAGACCTTGGAAGCTATGCAAACTATCCCGAAGAGATATGCGGAGACCATATTGCAAGTGCGATATACGAAAAAGATGGAATTTATTATACGGAAGATGAAGAACTTTCTGCAGAACTTGGAAAAGCTTCTATAATACTGAATGGCAAAAAGAAAACAGGCAATGTATCCTTTGGTCTTCACGACGGTATCGGCAAAGATTCTTACGACCTTAAAATAGCGGGCTTTTATAAAACCGATATGCTGGAGATCATTAATGAGAACTTATATGTTTCCGAAGGCTCTGTGTTTACCAAAACAGACTTCCTTCATGAAGAAGATGACACCTGGACAGTTTACCACAGAGATTATCCTTTTGTTTTCTCCGTAAGTCCTGACGGAGGAAATGAAGTATTTTATATGCCTACAACTGACAGCGATTCCATACTCTACGAAAACGCTGTTGTAAGATACATTAAGCTTGATGAAACAGGCGAATGTGTCATTTACTTTTATGCCAACGCAACCTTTAACGGCGAACCTTACGAGATAGAAGGTCTTGCCGCCGCTGTATTTGAAGGTGCTTCAGCATCATCCTCATCATCCTCATCAGATGATAGATGCGGTGTATGCTTTGGTGACGGCAAATGTAACAGCTGCGGAGGCAGCGGCTTAAAGGAAGCCTACTCTCCTGATCTTGGACGATGGGCGCAAGACTGTCCTTCCTGTACAGGAGGAAAATGCCGTGAATGTGGCGGCACAGGGAAATAAGCATATTACAACAAATGTTCAAAAACGAAGAAAACTGTATAATCAATATATAAAAAGAGACACCGA
>JAFRZQ010000385.1 GCA_017442465.1 Anaerotignum sp.
AAAAAAAGTGGACGTTTTCACGTCCACTTTAGTTATCTAATATGTAATTAGATTATTTTACTTCGTTAACCAGTTCAGCACCAGCCAGGAATGCTTTGTAGTTGTCCAGAGTGATCAGAGCCATCTGTTCCAGAGCATCAACTGTCAGGAAAGCCTGGTGACCGGACAGAACGAATTTAGGGTTAGCCAGCAGTCTAGCCAGTGTAGGATCTTTTTCTTTATCCATGCAGTTTTCGAAGAAGTATTCATGTTCTTTTTCGCAAACGTCAGCACCTACGCCACGGAATTTGCCTGCTTCCAGAGCATCAGCCAGAGCTTCGGAATCAACCAGACCACCACGAGCAACGTTGATGAAGATAACGCCATCTTTCATTTTGGAGATAGCTTCAGCGTTGATCATGTGTTTTGTAGCGGGCATCAGAGGGCAGTGGATGGAGATAACGTCGGACTGAGCATACAGTTCATCCAGTGTTACATAGTCCAGACCCAGGTTGGGGTTGGGGAATGCATCGTAAGCAACGATCTTCATGCCGTAGCCTTTCAGGATGTTGATCATGCACTGACCGATTTTACCTGTACCGATAACACCTGCTGTTTTGCCTGCCAGACAGATACCTGTCAGACCAGCGATATCGAAGTTGAATTTTGTTGTTCTATCCCAGCCCAGGTGTGTGTTTCTGTTGATTGTCATCAGCAGAGCAGCGCCCTGTTCAGCAACGGATTCGGGAGAGTAAGCGGGTACACGCAGAACGGGCAGACCAGCAGCTTTAGCAGCGTCCAGATCTACAGAGTCGAAACCTGCGCATCTCAGCAGCAGAACTTTGATACCCAGATCTTTCAGTGTGTTAACAACTTCTGCGGGCAGTTCATCGTTAACGAAAGAGCATGTAGCGTCATGACCTGCAGCCATGTGAGCTGTTGCGGGTGTCAGTCTTTCGTTGAAGAATGTGATTTCATAGCCGTATTTTTCTGCCATGGGAGCAAAAGCGTCTTTCCAGTAGGATTTTGTGTCGAAAAATGCAATTTTCATTGGTATCTTCCTCCTAAATAATAAAAATTTTAATAATAGTGGGTAGTAAAATTTTTATAGCAAATGGAGCACCGACCAAACGACGTTTGGACATATTTCCAGTCTCCATTTGTTTTACTTTTAACAATATAATCCATTTCACTTCCTTTGTCAACCATGTTCCCATAAAATTGTCAGTTTTGCCGAGGCCTTTTTTCCGCAGAAATCAAAAAAGCACCAGTTTCCCTCCGTATTATCACAGAGGTTTTTGGGCATTATTTTTTTAAGCCGCCGACTGAACAATTTTTCAGTCAAAAAGAAAAAACCTTCCCTGTTGGGGAAGGTCTTTGAATTTGTTCTCGATTAGTCAAACAGAGAAGAGATGGATTCGCCTTTGTGAACGAAGTTGATCGCATCTGCAAAAACATCTGCAACAGAAACCACTGTGATCTTATCGATCAGTTTTTCTTCAGGCATTTCGATCGTATCCAGGATCAGCAGTTCTGTGATCGCGGATTTTTCGATTCTTTCCAGAGCGGGGCCGCTCAGTACACCGTGTGTGCAGCAAGCGTCAACTTCAATTGCGCCTCTTTCTTTCAGTGCGTTTGCAGCATTTGTGATCGTACCTGCTGTGTCGATCATATCGTCAACCAGGATAACTTTTTTGCCCTTGATGTCGCCAATGATGTTCATTACTTCACTTACATTGGGTTTGGGTCTGCGTTTATCGATGATCGCGATGGGAATGTTCAGTTTTTCAGCAAATTTTCTTACTCTTGTTACAGAGCCCAGGTCGGGAGAAACTGCAACGAAGTCTTTTTCCAGATCTTCGCCGTATTTGTCGATGTAGAACTGTGTCAGCAGAGGGCTGCCGATCAGGTTGTCCACAGGGATATCAAAGAAGCCCTGGATCTGTGCACAGTGCAGGTCCATTGTCAGCACACGATTTGCACCGGCGCTTGTCAGCAGATTTGCAACCAGTTTTGCACTGATGGGATCTCTGGGTCTTGCTTTTCTGTCCTGACGTGCATAGCCATAGTAAGGCATAACTGCTGTGATTCTTGCTGCAGATGCACGTTTCATGGCATCGATCATGATCAACAGTTCCATCAGGTTGTCATTTACAGGATAAGATGTGGACTGGATGATAAATACATCCGCACCACGGATTGTTTCATTGATTTTTACAGAAATTTCGCCATCGCTGAATTTTTCTACTTCTGCGTCGCCCAGTTTCAGGCCCAGTTTGTCTACGATAGCCTGTGCCAGTTCCTTGTTGGAATTGCAGGCAAATACTTTGATGTTGCTAATGCCGGAATTAAGCATATGTCTGTCCCCCTATAAAAATATCTTTTAGGTAATATAAGCCCATACAATATAATGTTACACTGAAAAGTCTGGAAATTCAACCGAATTTCGACAAATTTTTCATATAATTATTATTTTCTCTTTTCTACCCAGCCTTCGATCACTGTCTGCTTTGCTCTTGCCACTGCCAGCACTTCTTCAGGCACGTCTTTTGTGATAGTGGAGCCTGCTGCAATGTAGGAGCCTTTCTTCACTGTAACAGGTGCAACCAGATTTACGTTGCAGCCTACGAATACGCCGTCTTCCACCACTGTACGGTGTTTTTTCTTACCGTCATAGTTTACCATGATGCTGCCGCAGCCGAAGTTGATCTTTTCGCCGGCATCTGTATCGCCGATATAAGCCAGATGAGGGATCTTTGTACCGTCGCCGATATTGGAGTTTTTCACTTCTACGAAATCGCCCACTTTTACCTTGTTGCCGATATGGCAGTTGGGACGGATATATGCAAAGGGACCTACCGTTGTTTCGCTGCCGATTTCGGATTCGATGGCTGTGGAGGACTGGAATGTCACACCATCGCCCAGTTTTGTATCTGTCAGTCTGGAGTTGGGACCGATCTCACAGTCTTCGCCGATCACTGTTTTGCCTTCGATGACGCAGCCGGGCAGGATCACTGTATCTCTGCCGATCACTACATCACTGCCGATGTATGTATTTTCGGGGTCAACCAGTGTTACGCCGTTTTCCATGTGTTTACGGTTGATGCGATTTTTCATGATTTTTGCTGCTTCCGCCAGCTGTACGCGGCTGTTTACGCCAAAAAATTCATCAGCATCCTTCGCAATGACCGCTTCTACCTTCTTGCCTGCTTTCAGGATCAGTTCCAGGCAGTCTGTCAGATAGTATTCACCCTGGGCATTGTTGTTATTCAGCTTACCCAGAGAATCCTTCAGGTCTTTGCCGTTGAAGATATAGATACCTGTGTTGATCTCGTTGATGAGTCTTTCCACATCGGAAGCATCCTTATGCTCTACGATACGCATAAAAGAACCTGCGTCATTACGCATGATTCTGCCGTATCCTGTGGGGTCTGCCACTTTGGAAGAAACCACTGTCACACCATGGCCTTCTTCTCTGTGTACTTCCACCAGCTTTGCCAGTGTTTCCCCTGTGATCAGGGGTGTATCTCCATACAGGATCATCATATCGCTGTTTTCATCGATAAAATCGCCGGCCATCATCACCGCATGGCCTGTGCCCTTCTGTTCTGCCTGCAGGGCAAAGGAAACACCTTCCGCCTTGATGCCCTCTTTTACCATTTCCGCCTTGTGGCCTACCACAACGCATACTTCTTCTGCGCCACAGCCCTTTGCAGTTTCAATGACATAGTCTACCATGCTCTTATTCAGAATTTCATGGAGTACTTTGGGTTTCTTGGATTTCATACGGGAGCCTTCACCGGCTGCCAGAATGATCGCTTTCAGATTTTTCATATATTATTTCCTCCTCCGTCAG